>CAMAVO010000001.1 GCA_945861685.1 Chitinophaga pinensis
CTTTTCCTTTTTTACTGTCTGATAATGGCTCTTGCTGAGCCTTTAAATCCTTAGGAAACCGATAATATGTATCCGTTACGTTGAAAGTTTTTTTTGTATATTTTGATTTTGGAGGTATAAAGGTTATTTTTTCAAGTTTAACAGTTACAGATTCTGCTGATGTTGCTGAAGCTCCAGCACCCCATCCGTATCTTCCTCTGTAGGAATATCCAGCCGTCAACGCTTCTGTTTTAGTGTTTTCAACATCTATCCAATAATCATATTTCGTTCCATTCAGGATAAATGATGAGTTTTTCCAATTAATGTAAATAGGGCTATTGCTATTGTTAAGGATAGCAAATCTCATTACTCCATAATTAGACCAAAAGTCGTATGTTATTTTAACACTGTCCTTTTCATATGAATAAACATTGTCAACTATCTCGCAGCTTGTGCTTTTTGTGCTCATAATCTGAATAGTGGCACACCCTGTAAGAAGTAGAATTATTAAAATAAAGAGTAGATTTTTCAAATTGTATTTTTTTAAGAGCAATCACAAATGTAAAAAAAAGTTATTTAAAATTTTTGGAAAAGTTGCGCTAAATAACTGCTGCTTTTTTATCAATAAACTCAAACCCAAAAACCTCCGCCAGATATTTTTTCATCCTTTCTTTGGCTTCTTCCATATCTATTTTTCTTCCCAATTCTTTTTGTAAAGAGGTAACGCTTTTATCTGGTATAGCGCAGGGAACTATATTGCTGAAATAACTTAAATCAGTATTTACATTCAGTGCAAAACCGTGCATGGTAACCCAGCGGCTTGTATGCACACCAATAGCAAGAATTTTTCGTGCCTTGCCTTTTTTGTAATAATCAAGCCATACACCGGTTTGTCCTTCATCACCGGGAGCGGCATTGTCAATACCGTATTCGTGCAAAGTTTTTATGGCAGCTTTTTCAATAAGGCGCAGAAAAAGATGGATATCGGAAGTAAAATTGTCTAAATCAAAAATAGGATAGCCAACTAATTGTCCGGGCCCGTGGTAAGTAATATCACCTCCGCGATTTACGTGATAAAATTCTGCGTGTTTTTCTTCCAACTCCTC
Source organism: Chitinophaga pinensis (assembly GCA_945861685.1). GTDB lineage: Bacteria > Bacteroidota > Bacteroidia > SXHM01 > SXHM01 > SXHM01. The sequence goes on from CAMAVO010000001.1 coordinate 1,086, forward strand.
ATCGTTTAAAAGCAGGTTGGTTTCGTCACCGCTTTTGCCGAGTGTGTAAACATGCGGATGTTCACAGAAGATTAAATGATTTACCGTAGGAACTTGTTCTTCGGGTGGTAAGTCACGGTTCTTAAGTTTGCGCGCAATAGTATCGTTAAAAAGAGCTTTCTGAATATCCCAGCACTCCTGGTAATCAATCAAGCCAAGATCGTGGAAGAAAACTTTTTTGTTTTGCATTTTTTTACCACTAAGGGCACTAAGAAGCACTAAGAAAAATTAAAAGAAATATTTATTTATTAAATCTTAGACAACGCCCCCTTTAGTCTGTCAATCACATTTACTTCGGTTGCATCTACTTTGCGTAATTGCGCCATGTAAAGTGAAATCCAATCGCCAAGATGAATGAGATAAATGGAATTCTCCAATTTTGATTTGCCTTTTGAAAATAATTCAATGATGGTTGAAGTACAGCCGGCAATTACCTCTTTGTTGTTTTCGATGCGGCTTTGTGTGCGTGAATAATCGCTTTCATTGCGGAAAATAACTACCCCAAGTCTTTTGTTTTTATCAACCCATCCCACCAATTCATTGTGATTCATTTCCGGAATAACATGATGCCAGCAAAGCATTTTTGCATTTTCATTTACCTGCTGACGGAAACGAATAGAAACACCTTCAAACCCTGTTGCACTGTAAATAACCGGAGTTTTTTTGTAAAGTTTTTTAGCAACCCGCAGTGCAAGTTTTTGAATTCTAGTGTCTTCTTTTTTTAGTAAAGCAACAGATTTTTCCAATTCTTTCTCAAAGCGATTAGAGATAATTCCTGCATAATTCAATACAAATAAAAGCTGTGTAAGCGAGTAGCCAAGACAAGAGCGCGGAGGCATTCCTCCCGGAACAATAATATGTTGTAAGTTTTTTTCTTTAGCAATTTCAATCACTTTTCCACCGGAAGAGATACAAGCAACAGTTGCTTTTTTCTCTAATGCTTGGCGCATTGCATTCAATGTTTCTTCGGTGTTTCCTGAGTAAGAAGAAATAACTACCAGTGTGTTTTCATTTACAAATGCCGGAAGAAAATAATCTTTATTTATAATGATTGGAGTCGTTGCTTCTTCACTTACAACTTCCGCTGCAATAGTTCCGCCAATGCCAGAACCACCCAAACCAGAAACAACAACGTTGTGGAAAACCTTGCCGTTAAAATTAAGTTTAGTTGCTCTGCCAATTTCAATGGCTTCTTCAAGTTGTTTAGGGAAATTCGCAATCAGTTGTTCCATGTAATTTTTTTAAAAAGGGAAACAAAAATAGAAATTAATGAGGGATTTAACCCATTACCTCTTCCAGCACTTTGTGCGAGCGCACTTCGCTCATGCCTTGCAGGTGCATACGGTAATAGTTCATCAGCGTGGAAAGCAATTCTTTACGCTGTGTTTTATTGATGTTAAGCGTTGCCTGTTCGTGAATGTCATTGTTCATCAACAGCGAGAAAAATCGGGCCGTTTCCCCTGCAATAAAATTAGCATGAATAGGTTTTCCGCTGAAAAAAATTCCTTCTTCCAGATCAAAAATGTTTTCGTTTTCTGAATAATAGTTTCCCGGAAAAATACCGAGATACCGGGATAGTTGCACCAAAAAAACGAGATGAAAATTGGAACAATTATTTTGTTCTTCGTCTAACACTAAAATGCTTGAGTGTAGAAATTCAAACAGTGGAGGATTGCTTTCTTCTTCTTTTACTGAGCGGTAAAGCACCTCTGCCATAAACATTGCGAGCGAACATTTTGATGTGTTATAAGGAATGTCAGAAAAAGGTGGAGAGCACTGCGCTTCTTTTATGCGCTGCAGGCTTTTGTTGGCTTTGTGTTCAATTGTTATTGCCAGACAGGTAAGCGGTTGCAACAGCGCGCTCTTTTTGTTTTTACCGGTGTGTATGAGATAGCCTTGTAACCCAAACAGCTCGGTGTAAATGTTGGCAATTACCGCTTTGTCGTTGTAGCGGATGGTGCGTAACACGATGCCCCGTGTTGTGTGCAACATCAGTTTACGATAAGGATTTTGGTTACGTGTGTTTGCGAACCATCTTCGTTGGATGCAAACACCAGATAAACACCGGCTGCCGCTTTTTCACCGTCAAAACCTTTTCCGTTCCATACGGCTTGTCCGCCTTGGGCTTTGGTTGCATACATGAGCTTTCCGCTGATGTCGGTGATTTTTACATCTGCATCTTTTACCAGGCCTTTTATTGCAATGGGTCCATCGTAATCGTGGTGCACAGGATTTGGATACGCATATACATCGTTAAAAATTTCACCGCCTTCAGTGGCTGTTCCTTTGTAAGAAACAATTCCTTTTTGTGTACCGATAAATACTTCGCCTGTTACATCATCAATAGCAAGACTAATGATGTTATTTGAAAAAAGCGGACTATTTTCTTCCGTGAAGTGAAGTAGTTCCTGGGTGCCGTCAGGCGACATGAGAAACACTCCGGCATTTTGAGTTCCAATCCATTTGCGGTTGCCGCCATCTACTGCTATGGCACTAACAATTTCGGTTTCAAAAAGGTATTGTGCGTAGCCGTCTTGTTCTATTAAAATCTGTTGTGCATCAAAGTTGCCGTTGCCGGAAAAAATTTCACCGGGTGAATAAAAAACCGCAATTCCTTTATCAGTTCCTACCCATACTTCTCCATCTAAATCTTCGGCAATGCTGTAGATGTAATTGCTGGGCAGTCCGCCATTGTTGGCTGCGGTGTTCATGCGTTTGTAGTTATCGTCTGAGGTGGTGCCGATAGTGTAGTTATCGTTAAATACTAACAGCCCGTTTCCATACGGCAGCATGAGCCATTTCTGGTTGTATGAGTCGATGATGAGGTCGCCCACAAGGTTTTGATTAAAAGCATTTCCGGGATTATAGTTTTGCCAGTTTCCGTCTGTTTTAAAAACTGAAATTGGTTTGGTAACATTTGAATTTCCTACCCAAAGATTTCCGTCTAAATCAAAATCAAGTCCGCCAATTCTTATCCAGTTAATACCGGAAAGAGGCAGCAGCGAAGAATTTCCGGTGGTGTCGTGTATGGCGGTTTGTGTGTTGTTGTTTATTTCAACCACGCCATTGAGCCAGGAACCTGCAAATACACGTGAAGAATTATTAGGGTCAACTGCAACGCGGATAATGTCAACCACATTGTTTCCGTTATCGTCTTTCGGGTAAATAGTGTTCCAGTTGTTATTGATGTAAGAAGCAACACCTTCTGATTTAAATAGCGGACCCCAGGATATATTTACTCCACCCGAAGCTACCCAGAGATTACTGTTTTCAACCGACATATCAAAGGCTGTTGCAAAGCGCGGACCGTTGGGGTGTGTGTTTGAAAAATTCCAGATATCGGTGTTGTGAACCAGGCCTTGATTACCATCTGCAATCCATACATCGTTTATGCTTCTGGCAAATGCTTCGGAAGGTCTTGGTCCGGAATTACCAAAACCAAAATATTCATAAATTACCAACACGTTGGTGCCGCTGGCATCATACACGGTGAGGTTATAATTGCGGCAAACGGTCATGTTGTTATAACGCGAGGTTATGCTTTTTATATCGGGATGGCCAACGGTATCAAAGTAGTTCCAGTTGCTGCCATCGTAAACATACAGGGTGTCGTTGTCGTTTCCGGTTACCTGAATATTGGTGTAAATTTTACCGGCATGAAATTCTATTGCACTGTAAAGAGATACATCCTGAACTGTTGGTGGAAGGTTGTTATATTTTGACCAGAAATTATAATTTGCAAGGTTGGATGCATTTACATCGGCATGATAAATTCCACCCGTTGTTGATGCATAAAATTCGTTTCCATCGCTGGTAAAATCGGTTACATTTATGTTGTCGCCATTAGGACCGATGTAGTAGGTGTCTTTGATTTCTTTCTTGATTAAATCCACCACTACAATTCCAAAACCGCAGGCTAAATAGGCGTAACTGTCTTTGAAAAATATTTTGTTGATGATTTTATTTCCCGGAATAATTTTACGCTTGATGTCGGGAATGTTGATAATGCGGTTGTCCTGAATTAAATCAATGTTGGCATTGGTATAAGCAATCACCAACGTGTTGGTAAGACTGTCGTAATTAATGGTGCTGAAACCGATGTCGCTGAGGCCGGTGATTTTGCTGAGCTTATCAACAGTTGTTTCTGATTTGCTGTAGTAAAACAAACCTTCTTCTGAGGCGCAGTAAATGCGGTCGCCTGCTTCGGTTAAGGTTTTTGTGTTGGTGTAGGGTAAGTGGTCGCGCCATTGTCCAACGCCAACGCCTTGTGCAAACACAAGTGAATTGATAAGCGAAAAAAACAATGTGATAAGGAGTTTGTTGTAGTGCATGAGCGGCAAATTTAGGATTTTAGTTTAAGTATATTCGCTGCCCTCTAAACGGTGTTTTTAAATTATTATTGTGAAGGCTAAAAATTTTTCTCGTAAAGACGCAAAGGCGCAAAGTTTTGTTGTTGTCTGCTGCTTACTGTTTTTTGCTTCGTGCGGCAACCCAAAAGGTTTGTTGGAAGAAGGAACGATGCTTCCTGATTACACCGGATTTTCACCATTGGGTGATACGCTTACGCTTTCAACTTTTACCAGGGAGGAAAAAATTCTGCTCGTAAATTTTTGGGCGGCATGGTGTGGCGATTGTTTGAAACATAATCCCGAATTGGTTCACACGAATCTAAAGTACAGCGGCAAAAAATTTGGTGGACATGATTTTGAAATGGTGAGCATTTCGCTTGATCAGGATACCGGACTTTGGAAGCGAAGAATTGTACAACAAAATCTGATTTGGAAAAATCATATCACTGATTCGAAGGGCTGGGAATCGGCACAGCTAAAGCCTTTCAGCGTGCATGCAATACCATCAAACTATCTGGTTGACCACACCGGGAAAATTATTGCGGTGGATGTGGAGGGTGATGATGTGGGGAAAATACTGGAGAAATATTACGGTGAATAATTCAGGCAGTACGTCACCCTGAATTTATTTCAGGGTCTTGATACAGAGATGCTGAAACAGGTTCAGCATGACGGAAAAATTACTGTGTGCGGTAAACAATTCTAAAGCCTAAATCTTTCGACATCTGTCGATAGAGTTTATTCATCTCGCTTTCTATTTTGCGGATGTCTTGCCAAAACTGGCAGGTGTGGAAATAGAGAATATCTAGTGTAGTGCTTCGCAAAAAATCGATGTCTTTGGTGTAGCCCGAAATAGCGAGTGCTCCTGTTTTATTTAAAAAATTGTTGAGCCTGCGTTTGTTAATTCCCAATGTTTGGCAGCATCCGAAGTGAATTATTTTTCCTGCTAATTTTCCCTCTAATCTTTCTGCAAGTTCTTCCAGGTTGATGTGTTTATTTCCTACCTGAATGCTGTTGGGTAATCCGTGAAAAGCGTAGTAGTAAATAATGTATTTGTTGTATTTTTTTTTGCTGTATTCTAAACTAACGTGTGCAATTTCTTCCAACGTTGCGCTGCGCTGGTAATAAAATTTTACGTCCATGTTCAGGTTCAGCAATTTAAGTGCGGGCTGAATGCTGTCGGTTTTGCGCATGTCTTTTTCCCAATGCCCTTCAATGCAAAAAATATCCTTCTTGTAGCTTTTGGTAATTACGTTTGCCATGGGTTGCTAAAAACAGTCTGCGAAAGTAGTAAAAACAGCGCTATAACCTAATAGTATTGCATATTCTTAACAAAAAGAATATTGCCACAGATTCACAGATTTTATGCTTCTTAATCTGTGAATCTGTGGCAAAAACGCCCTAAAACTCAAATCTCGAACATTTGCCAGCGGGCATAATCATTCCTGAATACGCTTTGGGCGGCATCGTTCACTTCCTTACATATAGCATAGAGGCGGTTAAATTTTTCCATGCGCTCACGGGTGTAGCGCAGGCGTTTGCGCTTAAAATATTCCTGATCTATTTCTTTGGTGGCTACGTTTTGGGCAGCGGCTTCAAGGTTGGTTAATACGGCAGCGGGCATGCTTACTGCCGCAAGGTCTGCGGCATAATCATCGGCCACTTTTTTCATCACCATTAGCCACGATATAAGGTTAAGTGTGCGCGCCCTCAATCCGCTGCGCTTGTTAAACGCAAATTCCTTTGCTATGCGCTTATTGCCCGGAAATGCCTTTTTTACATAGTATTCAAGGTCCTCGGCAGCCAGTAGGCCTGCTGTTTTTGCTTTTTCAAGGTCTTCGGTATATCCCGTTTGTTCGTCAACAATAAGCTCGTCAGTCTTTTCACTCGAGCAAATTTCTTTTTGCGCATGCCAGTTATTGGCATAGGTTAGGTTCAAATCGGGGTCAAATGCAGTAAAAGCTGCCATGTTTTCTACAAAAAGACTGTGCATGGTGCTGCTTTTTTCCATTAAAACAGCGTCTTCCATCGCGTAATCACGGTAAACTTGTTGTTGTTCTGTCATTTTTTAAAAAGATAATAATTTATTTACAAGTAGCTAAATTTTATTTGCAAATGTAAACAGTTTATAATTATATTATAATATTATTTTAGTTAGTTAATAAATTATTAATTTACTTTAAAATATTATTTTGTAAAATATTGTAAAGTAAAGTAGATTTAAAATAACAATTAGATAAATTATTATAAAGTATACTTGAAATTTAAATACTTGTAAAAATAATAATATTACTTTGAATTAAAATATGTGCTTTTAATACAAAAACAGTGTTTTTTGATTGAAAAGTGCTGTTTTTTACCACATAGAAAACATAGTTTAGCACATAGTTTTAAAATCTATGTGGCTTCCTTATGTGAACTATGTGTCTATGTGGTGAGGGAAATGCCTTTTTAATACATTTGGAGTGAAAAATATGAGAATTCTACTCTTTATCTTTTTGATTTCTTTTTGTTCTTGTTCAAACAAGCCTAATGATGAGGAGAATCTAGTAATTCGCAAGAAAGAAAAAATTATTTGCGTTCAAAGAAAACTCAATGCGCTTATAAACAACACTTATCATGATACAATTCTAGAGTTCAGAAGTAACATTTATCGTAGTGATCTTTTGATAACCTGTGATACAAACCAAATTGATTTTGAATTAGAAAAAATCCTTCTTGAAAGTAAATACATGCATCCCTACTATAGAGTTCCAGAATATAAAGGACTTAAGGGATATTTTGAATTTATGATTTGTATGAAAAACATGAATAACAGGAAAGAAATTGGGCTTTTTACCTGTTCAGAAACAAAATCTACGGCTGTGGAAACAAAAAGATTCTTGATTGAACATAATAAAATAAAAGGGATTAATGTCTTTCCATTCGGAGGTAAAGATTTTATAACACCTGAAGAATATGACAAAATGGAGGATGTCTTTGGATGTGGAGTCGAATAATTATAAGACATAGAATTCCTACTTTCGCCCCCTCAACAACTATAACCTATGACCATCCAAAACTACATCACCCAAAACAAAACCCGTTTTATCAACGAACTGATAGACCTGTTAAGAATTCCTTCTATCAGTGCCGACCCCAACTATAAAGAAAGCGTTTTCAAAACTGCCGATGAGGTAAAAAAGCGCCTTGTAGAAGCAGGTGCCGATAACGTAGAAATCTGCCAGACCAAGGGCTACCCGGTGGTGTATGGCGAAAAAATAATCTCTCCCTCCTCCCCTACTGTGTTAGTTTATGGCCACTACGATGTGCAGCCTCCCGATCCATTGGATTTGTGGACTTCACCACCGTTTGAACCTGTTATTAAAGACGAAAAAATTTATGCCCGTGGCGCCTGCGATGATAAAGGACAAATGTATATGCATGTGAAAGCATTTGAGCTGATGATGAAAACCAACACCCTGCCTTGTAACATTAAGTTTATGATTGAAGGCGAGGAAGAAGTAGGCAGCGATAACCTGGGCACATTTGTAAAAGCCAACAAAGAGCGTCTGAAAGCTGATGTGGTCTTGATTTCCGACACCGGAATGATTGCAAACGATATTCCTTCCATCACCGTTGGTCTGCGCGGATTAAGCTATATGGAAGTAGAAGTTACCGGTCCTAACCGCGATTTGCACAGCGGGATTTATGGCGGTGCAGTTGCAAACCCTATCAATATTTTGTGCGAAATGATTGCTTCTCTGCACGATAAAGACAATAAAGTAAACATCCCCGGATTTTACGATAACGTAGAAATACTAAGCACCGAAGAGCGTGGAGAAATGGCGAAAGCGCCCTTCAACCTTGACGAATACAAAAAACACCTCGACCTTTCAGACATACATGGCGAAACCGGATATAGCACCAACGAACGCGTTTCCATCCGTCCAACGTTGGATGTAAACGGCATCTGGGGCGGCTATCAGGGCGAAGGAGCAAAAACAGTTATTGCCTCCAAAGCATCTGCAAAAATCTCCATGCGTTTGGTGCCCAACCAAACACCAGATGAAATAACAGCGTTGTTTACCAAGCATTTTATTTCCATTGCACCTAAGTCGGTGAAGGTTAAAGTTACCGCGCACCATGGCGGTGAAGCAGCCGTTACACCAACCGATTCCATTGCTTATAAAGCAGCAGACAAAGCTATGCAAACCACCTTCGGGAAAAAACCAATTCCGCAGCGCTCAGGCGGCAGTATTCCCATTGTTGCTCTGTTCGAAAAAGAGTTGGGTTTGAAAACAGTATTGTTCGGTTTTGGCCTGGATTCAGATGCCATCCACTCGCCCAACGAACACTACGGCATTTTCAACTACCTCAAAGGCATTGAAACCATTCCGCATTTTTTCAAAAACTTTGCAGAGATGAGTAAATAGATTTTTACCACTAAGGAAACAAGAACACAAGGTTTTTGCTAAGCATTTTCATTGTGCCCTGGTGTCTTTAGTGGCAAATCTCCTGTATTAAACCTTCTTTAAATCCGCAGGTCGAACATTTTATTTATAGAAAATTATTTTATTTTTACCCGATAAAATAATTGAACATGCTCAATAAAACACTTTGGTTGCCGCTTGTTTTAATGCTGGCAATTTTTTCTTCCTGCACCAAACACGAGGAAGTGTTAATTCCCAACAACGTTCCCCCGCCCGACAGTACGCTGTCAAGCATAGTCATTGAAACCTATGTAAACAAAGCCTATATCAGCGTGCTCGGCCGTAAACCCAGCGACACCGAAAAAGCAGAAGGCATTACCTTGCTTGAATCTGCAGCACTATCACAAACCAGCCGCGAAGCATTCATACAATCTGTTTTAGACAAGCCCGAGTACTACGAAAACCTTTACAAAAATTATTACACCTACCTTTTGGTAAACTTTGACACAGCTCAAATTACACTTAACATTGAAACATTACGGTTTTTGGTAACCCAACCTCAATACGCATCAATTGTAGATCTTTTGAATTATGAAATTGCACGATTTGAAGAATTGCGGGATGTGTATTACAATCTTGCAGACGGCAATATTTCCGTTGTTGAAATGCAACGTATTTTGGTTTATAATGCATTCTACGACCAGTTAAATATGGGAACAGAAAATTTTATTCTCAGTTCATTTGAACATTTTCTTTCGCGGTATCCTACTGATGCAGAATTGGCTGAAGCCACAAAAATTGTTGACGGTTTAAGCGGAGTATTGTTTTATGAGATAGGTACCAGCAAAGAAGATTTTCTGGATATCTTTTTTACTTCTGAAGATTATTATGGCGGACAAGTAAAACTAATTTTCGAAGGGTATATTTTTCGTTCTCCCACATCAGAAGAATCGGCTTATTATACTACGTATTACAAAAATACAGGCGACTACAAGGGCTTGCTGAAAAAGGTGCTGACTACTGATGAATACGTAGGTATCAACTAACAAAAAATTAATAATTATCAATGAAGTTAAATTATAAAAACTGCGGGATACTGCCGCTGCTGTTGGTTCTGGTATTGTCATCCTGCAAAAAAGAAACCGATTTTATATATGGTGTTACAGATATTGACATTCAAAAACCGGATGCCAACAAGCCTAACGTAAAATCTACATTTACCTTTATTTCTATTGCCTACAGCGATTTATTCGGAACAACTATTTCTCAGGCACAATTAGTGGATTTGCAAACCGCTTATGCCTCTTTTGGCGATCAGAGGTTTATTGAGCAAATGATTATTAAAAATTTTCTGAACGATGGCGGAGTAGATATTCCATTACAATCAGAAATGAATGCTGATGTGGAGCAATTCATCAAAGACAGTTATGTGAAATTTTTTAACCGATTGCCTAATGAATTTGAGTTATGGCATATTGAAAACGAAATTGCTGCAGACCCAACACTTACGCCCGAACTGATTTATTTTGCGATGATGACCTCAAACGAATACAGATATTACTAATATGATGCAACGCAGAGGATTTATTAAAAAAGCAGCACTGGCAACAGCAGGGGCGTTTGCTGCACCCTATATTCTTCCATCGGGAAGATTGTTTGCAGCTACTGGTTCGCGAATTGCCAATCACGTTGTGCTGTGTTTATTTGCAGGCGGTGTGCGCAACTTTGAATCAATGCAAAAGGCAGAAGGCAACCTGATGCCGTTTACACTAACAGGCAACGAAAGCATCAACCCGCAAATTATTGGCGGCATGGATGCGCTCCCTTCGCCAAGCGGACAAAGACTTCAGCAACAAGGCACATTGTTTAAAGAATTCCGCTTTGCACAAGGACCAACTGGTCACTTCAGTGGCCACTCTACAGCCCTTACCGGACAATATGTTTTGGGAGATTTGAATATAAAACAACGCCCTACCTACCCTACTGTTTTTGAATATTACCGCAAACACAATTCGCCATCCATGAGTGCGCTTAATGCCTGGTGGGTTGCAAATACACTTGGCCCTTATCCGGCATTAAATTTCAGTCAGTATCCAGGTTATGGAGCCGAATTTGGAGCCAATTTTATTCAGCCGGGTTCTATAATTTCTATTCCGGGATATAACTCATTGGGCGACCCAAAAAACTTTGAAGCAGCTCAGCTTGATAAAGTAAAAAGCCTTCGCCAGTTTATGGACAATAATTTTTCAAGCAACTATACTCCGGGCGATGCAGGAATTACCAATATTGAAGAAGAAGCAATACTTATTGAAAACTATATCAACAATTCGTTTGATGAAGCTGTGGCTGGCCAATATGATAATCCCTGGGGAGTTGGAAACAGTATGAATGGCGATATGTATAACGTGTTTTTTGCCGAACAAATCATAAAACAATTTAAGCCCGAACTGACAGTTGTGAACATGCAGGACATTGATGTGTGTCATACAAACTTCACAGGTTATTGCAACAACATACGCAAATCAGATTATGCGCTGGCTCATTTGTGGCAAACCATTCAAGCCACACCCGGAATGGCTAACGACACCATTCTGATTTCTGTTCCCGAGCACGGAAGGAATGAAGAGCCAAACACCATTCTTGATGCTTACGGCAAATATGCACTTGACCATAATAGCGATGAAGTTTCAAGACAGATTTTCTGCCTTGTTGTTGGCCCGCCCGATAAAGTGGTACAAAATCAGGTTATATCAACCGTAACAGGTGAAAGTGTTGATGTTGTTCCAACCATTGCAAAAGTACTTGGTTTCCATAATGATATTCCGGGCGGAATGCTTTCCGGAACATCGCTTGACCAGGCGTTTATTTAAAATATGAATAAATAAATCAGCATGAAATTGATAAAAAATAATTTGCCGGTTGTTGTTTCCGTATTTATGATTGCCATTGCATTAATTGGTTGTTATAAAGATACTCCTGAGCCGCCTAATCCATATGATGACATTGATTATCCAACAATACCGGCACCGGTAGATACGGTTGACCCGGCTTCTTTTGTAGCGCTGCATCGCAATATATTTTCAACCCGCTGCGCAGTCCCTGGCTGTCATGACGGGCATTTTGAGCCGGACTTTCGCACGCTTCAAAGTTCCTATTCTACGCTTGTTTATCATCCGATAATTAAAAACAATGCCGACAGCACATTTCAGTTTCGTGTTGTCCCGTTTAACAAAAATCAGTCGGTTTTGTATGAAAGACTCACCAATTGCTGTTTTGTAAACCAAGATGATCGTATGCCACAGGATAACATCGGTGTTCCGCTGGAAAGCAATCACATCAGCAATATTGCCGCATGGATTGAAAACGGAGCAAGAGATATTTTCGGAGCACTTCCCACCTACCCTAATCAGGAACCGTTGATTGGTTTTTACATTGCATTCAACTTAACCTATGATTCTATTTACTCAAACAATAGAATAGATGGAGTGTATTATAACCCGTTTATTATTGGTAACAATACTACATTTTATTTAGCAATAGAAGTTTCGGACGACAGCACTGCTGGGCCAAATATGCAATATAACAGATTTAAAATGAGCTACGAGCCCGATAATTTTTCTCCTTCTGCTCCAGGTTATCATGAATATACCTGCACGTATTTACTTAACGACAATAAAGATTTTTACCTGACGCAGATTAATTCCGCAGATTTTCTAATGGATACCACCGTGTATTTCCGTTTCTTCACTAACGATGGAGATCATCAGCAAAACACGCAATTCCCACGGGATGAAAATATTATTCAATACAAAACATTTTATTCGTTTTACGTAACTCCTTAATTTAGTCAGACTGTTATGACAAGAAATTTAGTCCTTGTATTTTTAGTTTCTGTTGCTCTTGCAGCATGCAAAAAAGCAGATGAAATAGGACCAATTCCTGAGATTGAGTTCATAAGCGTAACACCACAAAATGTGCAGGAATACACCGACTCTTTAGTGTTTACAATTAAATACCGCGATGGAGATGGAGATTTAGGAGAGAACGATCCCGATGCAGAAAATTTCTTTCTCGCAGATAGTCGCAACAACGTGATTTATAAATTCCGTATTCCGCAATTAGCGCCTGATAATTCAAGCATAATCATTGAAGGAAATCTGAATGTCACACTTGCAAATACTGCAATAGTTGACGGCTCAAGTTCACAGACTTTTACCTATAGTATTTACGTAAAAGACCGCGCAGGGAATCAGAGTAATACTGTTGTTACTTCTCCTGTTACGGTTACTCAGTAACGTTTAGCTTTTTATTACAAGTTCGTCAATCAGGCGTTTGCAGCCACCGAACTTATCAATCATAAAAAGCACATAGCGTATATCAACGCTAATGGTGCGTGCATAAGCGGGGTCGTAATACAAATCTGAAATCATAGACTCCCAATTACCGTCAAAAGCAATTCCCACAAGGTTTCCTTCTCCATCAATTAACGGACTTCCGCTATTCCCCCCTGTTATGTCGTTTCCACTAATTAGGCAGATGTTTAATGTATCGTTTTTCGAGTATTGTCCGAAGTCTTTTGCAACAAGCAAATCGTGCAATTTTTTAGGCACATCAAACTCAGGATCTCCGGGTTTTTCTTTTTCCAGGATTTGGTAATGGTGTGTGTAAAAAGTTTTGAATTCTTTATCGCGGGTTGTATATGGTTTCACTTGTCCGTAACTCAAACGCATAGATGAATTAGCATCAGGGTAAAAGAATTTTTCAGGATGCATTTCACGTTGTGCCTTGATGTAATTTTTTTGCAGCGACTCATTTTGCATTTCAAAAAGGTAAAGCTCCATATTGCTCATTTGGTAAAGCTCAACAACGCTTAGAATGTATTTCATTCCTTCGTCAGCATCTAATTTTTTCAATGATGGTTTACTTAAAAACGCCCTTGCCTTTTTCTCGCTTAAAAAAATTGATTTTGTCGCGATAAGCTCAGCATATTGATCGTAAACATTTTTGCCGGGTTTATCTTTCAGCTTCAAAAATGTTTTAGAATTGAAGATTTTTAATTGTTGAGTTGCAGGTAAATCATCGTGCATTAATTTTAATGCCATCGCCAGCATTTTTTTATCGGTTGCAGCAAGATATTCTTTGAATTGCTCTCCTGTTGCAGCTTGAATTTGCTCAACCAAAGGGGCTCTGTCTTCTTTTTTTGAAAGCAATTCTCTCAGGCTGTAAAACTGAAATCCATAGCCCGTAAATGCGGGGGCAAAGGCTGCAACGTTTACATAATTCTCTAATTTTTTTATTTCTGTTGTGCTTTCATAAAGCGCATCAAATTCTGTCAGAATATTGCCGTATTCTTTTTTGCGTGTTTCATCCTGTTCAACCCATGCTGAAAATGCTTTTTCCTGCTCTTGTTTTGTGTTTATAAAGCCGGTTGAGCCAGCACCTTCAACAACACCTTTAAAGTATTTCCAGGAGTTTGCTAATGATGCATAGTCTGCAGCCATGGCAAGACTTGCTTTCGGGTCTGCATCCATTTCTGTTTTCATAACAGCAAGCCTCGCTTCCAGAATTTTCACATACGATGGATAATTGCTGTTGATGTTTTGTTCAATTGCGTGTGATGAAAGATAGCGTTCTGTTTGCCCGGGATAACCAAAGGTCATAGTGAAATCACCTTCTTTCATTCCTTTCAAAGAAACAGGTAAAAAGTGCGCTGGTTTGTAAGGAACATTATCTGCCGAATAATCTGCAGGTTCGTTGTCTTTTCCGGCATAAATTCTGAATACAGAGAAGTCGCAAGTGTGCCTTGGCCACATCCAGTTGTCGGTATCACCACCAAATTTTCCTACTACTTCAGGTGGGGTTCCAACCAAACGGATATCACGAAAAACGCGATAAACCATGAGGTAATGTTCTGCGCCTTCAAACATAGAAAACACACCCGCTGTGAACTTTCCGTCTTCTTCAGCTTCTCCAGCAATCACTGCTTTTTCCAGTTCCTGATCCTCCGATTCATTTACACGTTTGGTTACATCCTGCATGTGAACGAGAATAGAAACGGTTAAGCCTTGTGCCGGCAATTCATCGTTCAATGTAGTTGCCCAAAAACCATCCTGTAAATGATTTTTTTCGGGAGTGCTTAACCCTGCAATAGCATCAAAGCCGCAATGATGATTAGTAAATAATAATCCTTTATCAGAAACAATTTCGCCCGAGCAAAAATCGCCTACCTGAACAATGGCATCTTTCAGGCTCGAGTGATTGATGTTATAGATATCTTCCGGTTTTAGTTTGCATCCCAGTTTTTGCATATTTCCGCTGATGACATCGGCATAAATGGGAAGCCACATTCCTTCATCAGCAAAACCGAAAATGGAACGAAAAGAGAGAAGAGAAACTAAAGCGATTTTAAGAATTTGATTTTTTAACATTTTTGAGTTTTTGATTTTATGTGGGCTTAAAATTTTCAGGTGGCGAAGGTATACCTTTTTCAAAGTCTGATTTTTGGAAGCCCGACTTTTCTGTCAAATCTTAACATATTTTAACGCAAACAAGCAAAACAAGGCTCTGAAAGCCTTACAGAATAAGGGTTGCAGAGGCAGTTGGTTTTAAGAGTAGCAGACGAGTTTTTGCTGAAAAAGAAGGCTGGAATACTGTAGAAGAGAGAAATGCGCTAAAAACGCTTAGAAAGCACCTTTTTTGAAGATGTAGACCTGACTTGAAGATGTTCCTTGCTTTGAAATAGCTTTAATGTTTGAAACAAATCCTCTCCATGCTGCTCGGATCATTCCTAAACCGCCAGATTTTCCAGATTCCCGGGCAATATATTTTTCACTTAACATGCTGACATAGAATGAGTCAAGAGGCATTGGAAGTGTTTTTTCATGGCTTAAACCATTGTTTTTGAAGTATTTTTCGGTGGTTTTGGGTACAAAATGGTATAAATGGCGGGGAACATCATAAGCTGCCCAGTATTTTCCGTAAACCTGAGCATCGTAGCTGTTGCAGTTTGGTACAGCAATCAATAAAACTCCACCGGGTTTTAGAAAGGTTAAAAGTGTTTCAACGGTTGTATCCAATTCTGATATGTGTTCCAAAACATGCCAAAGAGTTATAATGCTAAAACTGTTTTTCTCAAAACTGTTTTCAGACAATTCGGAATTGATTTCTGATTTTAATAATTCTTTTGCGATGTTTCTGGCAAGGTCGTTTGGTTCAATTCCTGATACCTCCCAGCCCGCTACTTTGCAATTGTTTAAGAAGTCACCGGTTCCACAACCATAGTCTAAAATTTTTCCTTTTTTACTTAAGGAGTTGATGAGTTGTATCTTCTTTAAAAGGCTATAATGTTTGGCAATATGGTATAGACTATTTATAAAACCCTTAGTGCTTTTTGAGTGGGAAACATAGTCAGCGCTTTCGTAATATTTGCCTAAATCTTTAGGCTCGGGTCTTGGGTTGGTGAACTTGAATTCACACGAATTGCATTGTACAATGGTAAATGTTTCACGTGAAACAGTGTAGTCTTTGCATCCTAAATAGGGTTTAAAATTTGTCTCTTTACAGACAGGGCAGTTATTCAAAGTCTCCATAAAATTTAATAATTAGCTTATGAGGTTTTAGATGCTTCGACTACGCTCAGCATGACAGCCAAATGTGTGTAATTGCCTTGATGTGTGTGATGGATTTACAGAATGTTTCACGTGAAACAAATGGGATTTATCTGCCAAGGTGGATCATCAGAACAGAGATATCGGAGGGCGATACTCCGCTTATGCGAGACGCCTGACCGAGTGTTCTTGGTTTAATTTTGGTTAGCTTTTGGCGGGCTTCAATAGATAGAGATTTAAGCACACCGAAGTTAAAATCATCATGAAGGATTGTATCCTCAAGGCGGTTTAGCTTGTTGGCCATTTCCTGTTCCTTTTCTATATAACCTTCATACTTCATTAGTATTTCTGCCTGCTCTGAAATCTCCTGATTGTTGTTAAAAGTAGCATCCATGTATTCTTTCAAATCAGGAATTCCTTTATACAAATCCGGGAAATTAATTCCGGGACGAGCCATGATGCCAAATAGTTTTACTTTCTGGTCGATGGGGTTTGATCCAATGTTTTCCAGAACAGGATTTATTACTTCAGGGCTTACACTTTCTTTTTTGAAGTAGTTAATTACCTGTTGAGCTTTTTCGTATTTATCGCTTACTTTATCTAAGCGCTCTTTATCAACCAGACCTAATTCATAGGCAAGGGGTGTGAGGCGCATATCGGAATTGTCCTGGCGGAGGAGAATACGATACTCGGCACGGGAGGTAAACATGCGGTAAGGTTCATCGGTTCCCTTGGTTACAAGGTCATCAATCAGTACACCGATATAGGCTTCGGAACGTTTTAAAATAAACGCAGTTTGCGCATTGATTTTTCGATGTGCGTTTATACCTGCCATCATACCTTGACAAGCTGCTTCTTCGTAGCCGGTTGTGCCGTTTATTTGTCCTGCGAAGTAGAGGTTTTCTACCAGCTTTGTTTCTAAAGTAAGGTGTAATTGCTGAGGCGGGAAGTAATCGTACTCTATTGCATAGCCCGGACGGAACATCTTCACGTTTTCGAAGCCTGTTACCTTCTTAAGTGCCTTATACTGAATATCTTCAGGCAATGAAGTGGAGAATCCATTGATATAAACCTCCACCGTATTCCATCCTTCGGGTTCTACGAAAAGCTGATGGCGTTCTTTGTCGGCAAAGCGGTCAATTTTATCCTCAATAGAAGGGCAGTAACGCGGTCCTATGCCTTGTATGCGTCCTGAGAACATGGGTGATTTATCAAAGCCGGTTCTCAACAGGTCATGAACCTCATCGTTTGTGTACGTTAAATGACACGAAATCTGTTTCTTAGGCTCTTGTCCGTTTTGTGTAATAAAAGGGCTTGTGCCTTCTGAAAATGAAAATTTCGATGGGTTTTCGTCACCGGGTTGTTCTGTCATTTTGGAATAATCCAGAGAGCGACCATCCAAGCGGGGAGGGGTTCCGGTTTTCATTCTGCCACTTTCAAAACCAAGCTGAACCAATTGTTCGGTTATGCCGGTTGAGGCTTTTTCAGCAGATCTTCCGCCACCAAAATTTTTCTCGCCAATATGTATTACTCCATTCAGAAAAGTTCCATTGGTGAGGACAACTGCTTTGCAACGGAATTCAATTCCCATAGAGGTGCGCACTCCGCACAATTTTCCGTTTTCGATGATTAGCGAGCTTACCATGTCTTGCCAAAAATCAAGATTTTTGGTTTGCTCCAGCATATTGCGCCATTCTGCGGCAAATAGCATGCGGTCGTTTTGCGTGCGTGGACTCCACATGGCGGGCCCTTTTGATTTATTCAGCATTTTAAACTGAATGGCCGACTTATCACTCACTATTCCTGAGTAGCCTCCCAAGGCATCAATTTCGCGTACAATTTGGCCTTTGGCTATGCCTCCCATTGCGGGGTTGCAACTCATTTGTGCAATGGTTGCCATGTTCATGGTAATGAGCAATGTTTTACTGCCAAGATTGGCAGCAGCAGCAGCAGCCTCGCATCCTGCGTGGCCGGCACCTACTACTATTACATCGTATTTTTCGAACATGGGGGCGCAAAGATAATGCAAAAGTTACCACCCCCCAACCCCATCCTTAAACAAGGAGGGGGAGCAGAGAGAAAAAACAGCCTAAAACCGCTTCAAATAAAAATCTTCTTTGCCCGTCATCTGGGCTTTGTCTGCGGGTTTTTTGTCTTTGTAGCCGAGGAGGTGAAGCAGGCCGTGTACCATTACGCGGTGGAGTTCATGGGCACGTGAAACATTGAATTTTTCTGCGTTTTCGGTTACGCGGTCTATGCTGATAAAAATGTCGGATGTCAGGTGTCGGATGTGGGATGTCTTCGGACCTCGGGCCACGGACACCTGACTATTATCAAACGTAATTATATCGGTAAGTGTGTTATGGTTCAGGTGTTTTTTATTCAGCTCCAGCAGGTAATTATCACTGCAAAAAATGTAGTTGAGTTCTTCAATTGCTCCGCCTTCTTTTTTGGCAACAGAAGATAACCAAGAACGAACTTTTGTTTTGTTCTTCAGTGTAAACTTTATGTCTTGGGTAAAGAAGCTGATCATTGTGGTGGGCAAATATCGGTTTTTTTACCACAGAGAAATTTGCCACTAAGGCACTAAGAACACCAAGGCTCACTAAGAAATTTTTTTGTTTGGTATTCAAAATCTTTTCTATATTTGCTCACCTGAACCCCACCTCACACCACTAATGAAACACGCTCTAATGCACTATAAAGCACCTCTGCAAGCCTTATACAGCGCGGGTTTACACACACACACACACACAGTTCTTTACTAACTGATTTTTTAAATTTTAAAAGGAAGGCTGTTGCGCGAAGCGCAACAGCCTTCCTTTTTTTTATGATTTTTCAATTAAACTAAAACCAAAAAAACCAAAAAAATGAAAACAATTAAAATTTTAAGCTTGCTCACTTTTATCGGATGTTTATCTGTTTTACATGGCTGTAAAAAAGGAGAAAAACCTTCCGTAGATTTTACTTTTCAAGGCGGTGGCTGCACAGCACCCTGCGCTGTGTTGTTTGATAACACTACAAAAGATGGCGAAACATTTCATTGGGATTTTGGTGATGGGCAAATCTCAGAAGACGAAAACCCTGCTGCGCATGATTATAATCAAGGAGGAACATACACTGTAACTCTAACTTCATCAAATGAGCATGGAACATCTGCAACCTCTCATGAGGTATTTGTTCAGAACTCAACACAATCTCAATTACCAACAGCAAGCTTTACTATAAATAATAACGGTTGTACAGCACCATGCACTGTTAGTTTTACAAATACATCTCAACTGCTATGCCATAGCTAGAATGACTTAAATCATAAAAAAATCTGTGAAATCTGTGGTGAAAGAATCTTCGCGGTAAAAAATCTCAGTGCTCTTAGTGTCCTTAGTGGTAAAAAAACCTTTGCGCCTAGTGGTAAAGAAAAAAACCTAATCCAGCTTCAGCACCGCCATAAACGCACTCTGCGGCATCAGCGTATTGTTTTATTGAAAAAGTTTGGTATAGTCTTTAAACACATAGAGCTTTCCTCTTTTAGCCCCAGTTATTTCTTTAATTATTTCAAGTCTTTCTAATTCAGCTATCAATTTATAAACAGAAGGTAACGAAAGCCCCGTAATTTCTTTTGCTTGTTGCGCATGTATAACAGGCCGTTGAAACAGATAATTTATAAGCAGTTGAGCATTGTGAGAACGACTTCCCATTGTTTGAAGTTTTGCATCAACCTCTTTTTCAAGCTTTAAAATTTTGTCAAATGTGGCAATACTGCTTTTAGCCGTTTCAATAATACCTACCAGAAAAAATTTAAACCACTGAAGAACATCATTTTTTTCTCTTACACGGGTTAAATTATCGTAATACAAGGTGCGATTTTTTTCAAAAAAATCAGATAAATAAAGGATTGGCTTTTTCAGAATTCCTTTCTCAACAAGATAAAGCGTAATCATTAAACGACCCACGCGCCCATTACCATCTAAAAACGGATGTATGGTTTCAAACTGATAATGAATCAAAGCAATTTTTAATAATTCAGGAAAAAAGAACTCGGTATTATGAGCAAAATTTTCCAAATCGCCCATATAATCATTTATACTTGAATGAACCGGAGGTATAAACGTTGCATCATTTATACTAGCGCCCCCAATCCAGTTTTGACTGCTTCTATACTCACCTGGAAGTTTATGTTTTCCCCTTACCCCGTTCAATAAAATTTGATGAGTTTCTTTAATCAATCTTGATGAAAGTGGCAGCTTCTCTAACCTTGCTATTGCTGAATTTAATGCTGAAATATAGTTTTGAACCTCTTCCCAATCATCGCGTTTTTCCTCGTTCACATCTTCTATGTCCAAAAGAGCTTCTTCAATATTGGTTTTTGTTCCCTCTATTTTACTTGATTGGGTTGCCTCTTTTAATACATGCATACTGATAAACAAGTCAATGTTTGGGATATATTCAGAATACATATCTAGCCTGCCAATTTGCCTGTCGGCCTGACTCAGAAGATTTAGCAACTCCATATCTTCAATCTTCCAAACCCTGTTGATTTTTTCAGGCTGAAAGCTCTTATAGGAGCCTTGATTAATAAATTGACCAGATTTGAAATTTTTCATTGTGCACAGAGAATTAACTTTAACAAAGGTACACCTTATTTAAGAAAATAAATAAAATCTTAATTAGCGATAACTGCTAATTAAGATTTCGCGCAAAATAATTAATAGACTGAACCCTAATCCAGCTTCAGCACCGCCATAAACGCACTCTGCGGCACCTCAACCGAGCCCACCTGCTTCATACGTTTTTTACCTTCTTTCTGCTTTTCCAACAGTTTACGTTTACGCGAAATATCACCACCGTAACACTTGGCAGTAACGTCTTTACGCAAAGCCGAAATGGTTTCGCGGGCAACAATCTTGGCACCTATGCCCGCCTGTATCGCAATCTGGAATTGCTGTTTCGGAATAAGCTCTTTCAGTTTCTCGCAAATTCTGCGACCGAATTCATGCGCTTTACTGCGGTGGATAAGGGCAGACAAAGCATCCACCTGTTCGCCATTCAGCAGAATATCCAGTTTTACCAGATCCGATTCGCGGTAGTCTAATGGGTTGTAGTCAAACGAGGCATAGCCGCGCGAAATGCTTTTCAGTTTATCGTAGAAATCAAAAACTATTTCCGCCAGCGGAAGTTCAAAAATCAACTCAACACGGTCGGTAGTTAAATACGTCTGGTTCTTCATAATACCGCGCTTTTCCATGCACAGGCCCATGATAGCGCCAATGTATTCGCTCTTGGTAATAATGGTTGCAAGAATGTAAGGCTCCTCCACGTGATCCAGTTTGCTCGGGTCAGGAAACTCAGAAGGATTACGCAAAATTGTCTTCACCAGTTTGGTGTTAAACGAGTGGTACGATACGTTGGGAACGGTAGTAATCACCGTCATATTAAACTCGCGCTCCAAACGCTCCTGAATAATTTCCATGTGCAGCATACCCAAAAAACCGCAACGGAAACCAAAGCCCAGCGCGGCACTGCTCTCGGGCTCCCACGTAAGCGAAGCATCGTTAAGTTGCAGTTTTTCCATACTGTCGCGCAGCTCTTCGTAGTCATCGGTATCAACGGGATAAATACCCGCAAACACCATCGGTTTCACATCTTCAAAACCCTGAATAGTTTTTAAGCAAGGATTATCAACATGGGTAACCGTGTCGCCTACTTTTACCTCACTCGCCTTTTTTATGCCTGAAATAATATAGCCTACTTCGCCCGGACCCAGTGTGTTTTTGGGTTCGGGAGTTAATTTTAAAACGCCTGTTTCGTCAGCATTGTATTGGTGATCGGTAGCGGCAAATTTTACAAGGTCACCTTTTTTCAGCGTGCCGTTAAACACACGTATGTAAGCAATAATTCCGCGAAAAGAATTGAACACCGAATCAAAAATCAGCGCCTGCAAAGGAGCTTTCGGGTCGCCCTTGGGACAAGGGATGCGTTCAATAACCGCGTCCAGAATTTCAAAAACTCCGTCACCCGTTTTACCCGATGCCGCCATAATTTCTTCGCGTTTGCAGCCGAGTAATTCCACCACCTGATATTTTACTTCTTCAGGATTAGCACTTGGTAAATCAATTTTATTCAGCACGGGAATAATCTCCAGATCGTTGTTCAGCGCCAGATACATATTACTGATGGTCTGCGCCTGAATACCTTGTGAGGCATCAACCAGCAACAGCGCACCTTCGCAGGCAGCCAGTGAGCGCGATACTTCGTAAGAAAAGTCAACGTGTCCGGGAGTATCAATCAGGTTAAGCGTGAATGATTGCCCTTTATATTCAGGTCTTTCGCCACGATACGTGTATTGCATTTGTATTGCGTGGCTCTTAATAGTGATGCCGCGCTCGCGCTCCAGGTCCATATCATCCAGCACCTGCGCCTGCATATCGCGCTTGTTAATGGTGTTGGTAAATTCAAGCAGACGGTCGGCCAGCGTGCTCTTGCCGTGGTCAATATGGGCTATTATGCAGAAATTGCGGATGTTTTTCATTTTCGGGGCGCAAAGATAGAAATAAGAGGCAATAGCCAATTAGCCAAATAGTGCCTTAGCGGTAAAGAATCTAAAATTTCAAATACCCCATCAACCCATGCAACCCGCCCTCGCGACCAAAACCGCTTTCTTTATATCCCCCGAAAGGTGATGTAGGGTCAAATTTATTATAGGTATTTGCCCAAATAACCCCTGCGCGAAGTTTACTGGTCATGTTAAAAATCTTCGAACCTTTATCTGTCCACACGCCCGCAGATAAACCATAAGGAATGTTGTTGGCTTTTTCAATCACTTCTTCCACTGTGCGGAAAGTCTGAATAGTCAACACAGGACCAAAAATTTCTTCCTGCACCACACGGTGACTTTGCGAGGCATTTAGAAATAATGTCGGCTTACAGAAATATCCTTTTTTAGGAATGTTGCACGAGCTCTGGTAAAAATCAGCTCCTTCTTTTTTACCAATCTCAATGTATTTGTTGATAGTCGCTAATTGCGCTTTTGAATTGATAGCACCTATGTCGGTGTTCTTGTCCAGCGGGTCGCCAACAATCAATGTCTCCAATCGGTCTTTCAGTTTGCGGATAACTATGTCAGCAACTCCTTCCTGCACAAACAGGCGTGAGCCCGCACAGCAAACGTGTCCCTGGTTAAAAAATATTCCGTTGATAATTCCTTCCACCGCCTGGTCAATTGGAGCATCTTCAAAAATAATATTGGCGGCTTTGCCGCCTAATTCGAGCGTTGCTTTTTTCTTTGTTCCGGCAATTGCTTTCTGAATTAGTTTGCCCACATCTGTGGATCCCGTAAAAGCAATTTTATCAATATCGTGATGATTAACAATTGCCGCTCCGGTGCGCCCTGCACCAGTAACAATGTTAACCACTCCATCAGGTAAACCGCTGTCGGCAATCAGTTCAGCAAGTTTCAGCGCGGTTAGCGAAGTGGTTTCGGCAGGTTTTAAAACAACAGTATTTCCAGTTGCAAGAGCAGGAGCAATTTTCCATGCCGCCATTAGCAACGGAAAATTCCATGGAATAATTTGTCCGGCAACACCCAGTGATTGCGGCTTGCGGTTCGGAAAAGCATACTCTAATTTATCCGCCCAACCTGCGTAATAAAAGAAATGATTTGCCGCCAACGGAATATCAATATCACGTGATTCGCGGATTGGTTTTCCTCCGTCCAGCGTTTCTATAACACTGAACTCGCGGGCACGCTCCTGTAACAAACGAGCAATGCGGTAAATGTATTTTCCGCGCTCTTTTGCAGGCATCTTGCTCCACACATTAGTGTAGGTTTTACGAGCGGCTTTCACTGCTTTATCCACATCTTTTTCATCGGCATCAGCAATGGAAGAAAGCTTTTCTTCAGTAGCAGGATTGATAGTGTCAAAGTATTTTCCGGAACTTGGTTTTACAAATTTACCGTCAATAAAAAGTTCGTATTGCGGTTTAATATTTATGTGCGAAGTGCTTTCAGGCGAAGCTGCATAAGCCCATTTAGAATCACCCAAGCCGAGCGAATTTTGTTTTTTCTTTTCTGCTGTTGTTGCCATCGTTTAGTCTTTTGAAAAATAATCTCCGCTTTGGTAAACACCGTCTTGCTCTTTTTGCAATTGCATTAAAATATCGTTTGCTAAACTACTCGCTCCAAAGCGATACCATTCGTTGCTAAGCCATTTGTCACCTAATGTTTCACGTAGCATTACCAGATATTGCAACGCAATTTTTGCAGTTGAAATGCCTCCTGCAGGTTTCATCCCCACCATTTTTCCGGTTTTATAATAGTAGTCGCGAATGGTTTCCAACATCACCAACGTTACAGGCTGTGTGGCGGCAGGAGAAATTTTTCCTGTTGAGGTTTTTATAAAATCGGCTCCTGCATAAATCGCTATTTCACTTGCTCTCCGCACGTTATCAAGCGTTGATAGTTCTCCGGTTTCTAAAATTACTTTCAGTCGCGCAGTACCGCAGGCTTGTTTCACCGCAGCAATTTCGTCAAATACATAACTGTAGTTTCCTTCCAGAAATTCACCACGTGAAATCACCATATCCACTTCATCTGCTCCATTGTCAACCGCAAAATGGGTGTCTGATATTTTTACTTTTCGTGTTGATTGTCCGCTTGGGAAAGCAGTTGCAACCGAAGCTACTTTTATGTTTGTTCCTTCCAGGCATCTTTTTGCAAGTTTCACAAAAGTAGGGTAAACACAAACTGCGGCAACGGTAGGAATACCCTGCATAACATCGTGCAGATGTGCCGCTTTATAACACAGTTGTTTTACTTTTCCTTCGGTATCTTTTCCTTCCAGTGTAGTCAGGTCAATCATGTTCAGTGCAAGTTTTAATCCCTGCACTTTGCTTTCTTTTTTTATGCTGCGCGTTTGAAATCTTGCAACACGTTCTTCCACGCCAACCTGATCAATACTTGGTGTTTTGCTGAAATCAGGAAGCGTTAAAATAGTTGTTGATTGTTTTCGCATTTGCAGCCAAAGATATAAAGAGCGAAAGAATTGACGCATTTCACCTGCAAAACCTAAATTTGCGCCCCATGATTCAAATTTCTTCTTTTGCTTTTAATCCTTTTCAGGAAAACACCTATGTTTTGTATGACGAAACAAAAGAGTGTATCATCATTGACCCGGGATGCTATACCCCGCTTGAGCAGGCAGAACTTTCAACGTTTATAGAAAATGAAGGACTAAAACCTGTCCGGTTAATCCTTACACATTGTCATATCGACCATATTCTTGGTTGTAAATACATATCTGAACGCTACGAGTTAGTTTCAGAAGCCAACAAAATTGAAATGCCCGTTTTTGAAAATGCAGAAAGGGCTGCTGCCATTTTTGGTATTCGCCTTGAAAAACCGCCTGTCGCCGGAAAATTTATTGATGAAAAAGACGTGATAAAATTTGGTAACAGTTCGCTTGAAATTCTTTTTACACCCGGCCATTCGCCCGGCAGTTTGTGTTTTTATAACAACGATCAAAAATTTGTAATCGGAGGAGATGTTTTGTTTCACGGAAGCATCGGCAGAACCGACCTTCCCGGTGGAGATTTTGATACGCTTATCAGCAGTATAAAAGAAAAATTATTTCCACTTGGCGATGATGTTACCGTTTACCCCGGTCACGGCCAAGAAACAACCATTGGCTTTGAAAAAGCAAATAATCCGTTTTTGTAGTGTTAAAAACTTGCTTGTTTGTTCATAATATGTTTATATTTGTCTTATTAAAAATTAAAACAGCCTGAAAACCACCATGATAAAAAGATACATTTTTCTGCTTATCATTCTTTTACCAATGTTTTCCCAAGCGCAGCGTTGGAAACGGATGCGTTACGAAATTGTAGCTGCTGCAGGAACTACTAACTTTCTGGGAGAATTAGGTGGAGCCAACCAGATTGGAACCAATTACTACAAAGATTTGGAGATGGCGGCAACACGTTATGTGCTGAATCTGGGAATGCGTTATAAGCTTTCCCAATCTACGGCTGTTAAAGTTGGCTTTTCTTACGGAAGACTGAGAGGGGATGATAAGTGGACACAAGAACCATACAGGAACAATCGCAACCTGAATTTCAAATCTCCTATAGTTGAACTTTCGGCACAGTATGAATTTTCGTGGATGAAAGAAACCATTGGAAGCCGTTACAAAGTAAGACGTGTTCGTGGTCGCGGTAAAAAAGGAAGCGATCTTTATGTGTATGGCTTTTTTGGAATCGCAGGATATTATTTCAACCCAAAAGCCCAATACAATGGCACATGGACAGCGCTTGCCCCTTTAAATACAGAAGGACAAACTTTGGTTTCTACACGCCAAGATTATTCACGCTTTCAGTTTGCTATACCTTTAGGAGTTGGTTTAAAATACAGTTTGAATAAAACTTCAAGCATTGGCATTGAGTATGGAATTCGTAAAGTTTTCACTGATTATATTGATGACGTAAGTACAACCTATTATGACAAGAATGAACTATCTCAGAATTTTGGTGATGCATCAGCTCAATTATCTGATCCGGCATTAACGGGTAATGGCGGAACAGGTGGTGCGCCAGGACCGTTTGGTGGTTGTCAGACCTGCGCAGGTCAGCAACGTGGCGACCCACGTGATTTGGATCATTACATGTTTTTCCTGATCACCTACAACTACAAGTTGAAAACCACCAGAAAAGGATTGCCTAAATTCTAAATGGTCTGGCTTCATTTTTGCCAAAAAACTCAACCGATGAAAAATTATTTTTTAGCATCTTTTTTTGCGTTGATATTGGCTGCTCCTGTTTTTGCCCAGAAATCAGAGTTTGGAGTAATGGTGGGAACTTCGTTTTATAACGGAGAGTTGAACCGAAAGAAATTATTTTTCCTTCCCAAACTTGCTTTTGGAGGTTTTTACCGCCATAATTTCAACGACCATTTTTCGGCTAAATTATGTTTCCTGTATGGTAATGTTGAAGGCAATGATGCCCTGTCTGCAAATGCAGAACAGATACAACGAAACCTCAGTTTTAAATCTGTAGTTGCAGAATTTTCGGGTCAAATAGAAATTAATTTTCTGCCTTTTGTGGCGGGTGATACAAAAACGCGTTTCACCCCCTACATTTTTGGTGGATTCGGAATTTTCAAATTCAACCCTAAGGCTTATGTAGATGCAGGTGACTATGTAATTGATAATACAACATATACAGTTGATAATGGAGGCTGGTATGCCCTAATGCCACTTGGAACAGAAGGACAAGGCACTACAGCTTATCCCGACAGAAAAAAATATTCACTCACAAGTTTTTCTATTCCGTTTGGTATTGGTTTTAAATTCAACATTGCTAACGGTGTTGGTTTTGGACTAGAATGGGGGATGAGGCCAACTTTTACTGACTATCTGGATGATGTAAGCGCAACTTATGCAAATCCACTAAATTTGCGTTCAGAATATACCGATGTTGCGGCAGTCCTCTCTGACCGCTCGACTAGCGGAAGCACAGAACCTAATGTTGGCAGACAGCGCGGAAATTCTACTAATAAAGACTGGTATTCATTTGCGGTTGCAACACTTTCGTACACAATAAAAACCAAACTGCCTAAGTGTGCTGCTTACAGCAATAAATCGAACAATTATAAGAAATCATCAGAGGGGATACAATCTTACTGATTTACTTAACAGCATTCGTTCTTCCCACCATAAAACATCTACTATCAAACGATAGAAATGTGTTTGCTCAATTTTTTATTCTTTTTGATGTTGTTGATACCCTTTCTGCATAAGCACATTTTGCTAACTTTGCCGTCCTTTAAAAAATCAGAGGATAATAAAGCAAACATTGACCTTCAAAGAGCAGATAGATAAGACCAGGCTACCTAAACACATTGCCATCATTATGGATGGCAACGGAAGATGGGCAAAAAAGCAGGGAAAGCTTCGCACATTCGGGCATCATAACGGAGTGGATTCTGTTCGCGAAACCACTGAAGCAGCGGCAGAATTGGGAGTAGAATATCTGACGCTTTATGCATTTTCAACTGAAAACTGGAATCGCCCTAAGTATGAAGTGGATGCGTTGATGACACTTTTGGTAAAAACCATTAACAAAGAAACCAAAACACTAAATAAGAATAATATCCGTTTGCAGGCTATAGGTGATTTGCAAAGTTTACCAAAAGATTGCTATAAAGAGTTGCACGAAGCCATAAAAAACACCGAAAAAAACACCCGCATGACTTTGGTGCTCGCTCTAAGTTACAGCTCAAAATGGGAGATAACACAAGCGGTAAAAGATTTGGTAAAAAATGTTAAATCGGGCAAACTGAAAGAAGAAGACATTAACGAGGAAACGATTAAATCACATCTTTGCACCGCAAAAATGCCAGACCCCGAATTACTTATCCGCACTA
The DNA here is from genome assembly GCA_945861685.1 of Chitinophaga pinensis. Classification (GTDB taxonomy): domain Bacteria; phylum Bacteroidota; class Bacteroidia; order SXHM01; family SXHM01; genus SXHM01. The sequence continues at coordinate 29,908 of CAMAVO010000001.1, forward strand.
GCGGTGAATACAGAATCAGTAATTTTTTGTTGTGGCAGATAGCGTATTCCGAGTTGTATTTTACCGACAAACTGTGGCCCGAATTCCGAAAAGAAGATTTTTATGAAGCCATTGTCAATTACCAGCAACGCGAACGCAGGTTTGGAAAAACAAGTGAACAGGTAAGCAAAAAGTAGAAGACAGAAAAAAAATGAAAATGATTGTGCGGTACTTATTTCTTGTTTCCTGTTTCTTATTTCTTGCTTCAAACTTGCGTGCGCAAGTAGAAATGAATTACGCCAGTCCTAAAGAATATGAAATAGGGGGTATTGAGGTTACCGGAACAAAATATTTAGATAAAAGCGTTCTGAAATTACTTTCCGGTTTAACCGTTGGTGATCGCATTATGGTTCCGGGCGATCAGGTTTCGAAAGCCATTGAAAACCTTTGGAAACAAGGCCTTTTTTCCGATATCGGTATTAACGCTCAGAAAGTTGTTGGCGACAAAATCTTCCTTGAATTTGTTTTGCAGGAGCGTCCTCGCCTTTCTGCTTTTCGTTTCACCGGAACACGTAAATCAGAAGAAGATGATATTCGTGAAAAGATAAAACTCATCAAAGGAAAAGTTGTGACCGAAGATCTTTTGCTAACCACCAAAAACATTGTAGGCGATTACTATATTGAAAAAGGCTTCCTCAATACCGAAGTAAATATTAATGAAGCTCCCGATGCCACACTTCCTAACAATGTGGTGTTAACCATTGGTGTTAATCGTAAAAAGAAGGTAAAAATCAATCAGGTTATTGTTCATGGAAATGAAAAAATTCAGAGCGGGAAACTGAAACGCACCATGAAGGAAACCAAAGAGAAAAACATCTTTGCGCCTTTCCGAAATCCAGATGTAGCAGCAAAAAATATTATTTCTGCCATTGTAAAAAGCGACATGAATGGAGCTATTGATGCTCTTGAATCTCATTTGAACGAAAATGTAAAACTTAACATTTTTAAAACGTCAAAATTTCTTGATTCAAAATATCGGGATGACAAAACAGCTCTGATCGCAAAATACAATGAACAAGGTTTTCGCGATGCAACAATCGTTCGCGATTCGGTTTACAAAGTGAATAACAAAGAAATTAACGTTGAGCTTTGGGTAGAAGAAGGACCGAAATATTATTTCCGCAATATTACCTGGACAGGTAATACCAAATATACTTCAGAATATTTAGGTAAGGTTTTAGGCATTAAAAAAGGTGATGTTTATAATCAGGCAGCATTGGAGGCTAATCTGCTTATGAACCAGGCCAGCACCGATGTGAGCTCACTTTACTTAGATGACGGGTATCTGTTTTTTGATGTGAAGCCTGTTGAAATTCTTGCAGAAAACGACTCGATTGACATTGAAATGCGCATGCGCGAAGGCAAGCAAGCAAGGATTAACAAAGTAACTGTAATTGGAAATACCAAAACCAACGATCACGTTATTCTTCGCGAAATACGAACTAAACCCGGAATGCTATTCAGCCGCAGCGATATTATCCGTTCGCAACGCGAGTTGGCAAATCTTGGGTATTTCAACTCCGAAACATTGGGTGTAAATCCAAAACCAAATCCTGTTGACGGAACGGTAGACATAGAATACAAAGTAGAAGAAAAGCCTTCTGACCAGATTGAACTTTCAGGCGGTTGGGGAGCAGGTAGAATTGTTGGTACGCTGGGAGTTACGTTTAACAATTTCTCGATGCGCAACATCTTCAAAAAAGGAGCTTGGCAGCCTCTTCCTGCTGGTGACGGACAAAAGCTGAGTTTGCGCGTGCAGAGTAATGGATTGTTTTTTCAGTCATACAACGCTTCATTTACTGAGCCTTGGCTAGGAGGTAAAAAACCAAATTCATTAAGTTTCTCAGTATTCCACTCGGTACAGAGCAACGGAAAACCAAAAAGTGACATTACCCGTCAGGCAATTTTAATTACCGGTGGAAGTGTTGGTTTTGGAACTCGTTTAAAATGGCCGGATGACTTTTTTACTGCCTACATTGAGGGAATTTATCAATCCTATCAGCTAAAAAATTATCCGCTTGGAGCCCTTATTAATGGTCAGTATAATAATCTGAGTTTTAAAGCAACCATTTCGCGTAATTCCATCAGCGACCCTATTTATCCGCAACGCGGCTCAAAAATTACAGCAAGCTTGCAAATGACTCCTCCATGGTCATCATTTGGAAGAAACATTGATTATGCCGACCCAGCTTCAAAATACAAGTGGTTAGAGTTTAATAAAATCAAATTCAATTATTCATGGTTCCAGAACTTGGCAGGAAAGTTGGTAATGAACGTGCGCACCCAGTTTGGTTTTCTAGGTTTGTATAACAGGCAACTTGGTATCACACCGTTTGAACGATTTTATTTAGGAGGAAGCGGATTGTCCGGCTTCTCGCTTGACGGAAGAGAAATTGTTGCATTGCGCGGTTACGGAGATAATACCTTAACACCAACCAACAACCAAGGTAACTATACAGGTGGAACTATTTATAATAAATACTCATTAGAATTGCGTTATCCCGTTTCATTAAACCCTTCGGCAACTATTTTTGGACTTGCCTTTTTAGAAGCAGGAGATGCATACGACAAGTTTGATAATTTTAATCCTTTTGGCGTGAAAAAATCAGCAGGATTTGGTGTTCGTATATTCCTTCCGATGTTCGGGTTGTTAGGTCTTGACTGGGGTTACGGCTTTGATGATATTCCGGGAAGACCTGGCTCAAGCGGAAGCAATTTCCACTTCTCAATCGGGCAAACAATCGAATAGTTATTTTTGCAAATAAATTTACAGCTATGAAAAACAATTCAAAAATCCTTGGAACACTGGTAGTTCTTTTATTCAGCGAATTTGCTGCCTCGGCTCAAAAATTCGCATTTGTTGATACAGAATACATACTGAGCAATTTACCAGACTACACATCAAAACAAAAGCAACTGGATGATATGTCGGTTCAATGGCAAAGTGAAATTGAGACGATGTATAAAGACATAGATAAAATGTATTCAGATTATCAGGCGGAGGAAATACTTTTACCAGAAGCGGCCCGCAAAAAACGCGAAGCGGAGATAATTGAGAAAGAAAAAAAGGCAAAAGACCTTCAGAAACAGCGCTTTGGCTTTGAAGGAGACCTGTTTAAAAAGCGTCAGGAAATGATAAAACCTATACAGGATAAAATATACACGGAAATTAAAAAAATTGCAGACGCAAGAACCTATATGATTATCTTCGATAAATCATCTGGAGCCTCGATGCTGTATACAAATGAGAAGTATGACCTGAGCGATGATGTGTTGGAAGCAATGGGCATAACTACTGCAAAGGAAGCTAAAGAATAATCGAATCTTTGTAAATCTGCATAGAAAATTATTTTTACTTTCGCAGCCCTAACATTAAAACTTAAAAAGAAGCTATGAAAAAGATACTGTTTATTACAATGATTGGAATTTTTGCGGCATGCAGCGCAAATGCACAATCAAAGAAATTAGGACACATTAATTCTCAGGAATTGGTAAACCTGATGCCAGAAGCAAAAGCAGCTCAGGACAGCCTTCAGAAATTTGCCGGAGCAGTTCAGGGCGAATACGAAAGAATGGCAGGAGAATTGAAAAAACTTGCAGAAGATTTTGAAGCTAACAAAGGAGGAATGAGCGAAATCATCCGTCAAAGCAAAATCAATGAATTGAATGACAAACAAGGACGTTTAAATGAATTTGAAAAACTTGGCAATCAGGAAGTATCTAAAAAAGAACAAGAACTTTTTAAACCTATTTCTGACAGAGCTTTAAAGGCTATTGAAGATGTTGCAAAAGAAAAAGGATACCAGTATGTTTTTGATAAAGCGCGCGGAGGCTTACTTTATGCAGGTGAAACGGATGATGTATTACCATTCGTTAAAACTAAACTAGGACTTAAATAAGACTAGTCCTCTAAAACGACAAAAAATCCACCTTGTAAAAACAGGGTGGATTTTTTATTTGTAATATAGCCACGCAATGTTGCAGAAACAACCCATAGGAGTTTTTGATTCCGGTTACGGAGGACTTACTGTTTTGAAAGAAATTGTAAAAAAAATGCCGGAATACGATTACCTGTATTTAGGGGATAACGCCCGTGCGCCTTATGGAAACCGCTCTTTTGAAACAGTTTACCAATACACACTACAATGCGTTGAAAAACTATTTGCTATGAATTGCAGTCTGGTGATTATCGCATGCAATACAGCTTCAGCAAAAGCATTGAGGAATATTCAACAGGTTGATTTACCAAAAAAACATCCTGATAAAAGAGTATTGGGAGTAATAAGACCCACAACTGAAATTGTAGGAAAATACAGCAAAACAGGTCATGTTGGGGTATTGGGAACAAAAGGAACAATAGCGTCAAATTCATATCCGATAGAGATTGAAAAATTCTTTCCAGAACTGAACGTTTACCAGGAGGCTTGTCCCATGTGGGTTCCGTTGGTGGAGAATAATGAGATCAACAGCATTGCCGCTGATTATTTTGTGAAACAAAATTTAGATAATCTTTTCGCGAAGAGCGATAAGATTGACACAATAATTCTCGGGTGCACACATTATCCTTTGCTTGCAGAAAAGATAAAGAAACATATTCCTGAAAACCTCACACTGCTTTCGCAGGGAGAAATTGTAGCCAAAAGCCTTGCTGATTATCTGAAACGCCACCCTGAAATGGAAGCCTGCTGCAGTAAAGGCAGCAGCATTGATTTTTATACATCAGACTCAGAAGAAAATTTTAATGAAGCGGCTTCAGTCTTTTTCGGTAAGGAAGTAAAATCAAAACATCTGAGTTTTTAATCTGGTCGAACAGGGTAAAAAAATCTGTGATTAGTAATATTTAGAGGAGAATTACTATTATTGCAGTCCATTCGAGCTATAAAACCAAACCCATGCTAAGAAAAATACTCTTTTTTGCTGTTATTACAGTTGCAATTCCCACACTTGTTAATGCTCAATCCAACAATGTTGGTATAGGAACAACAACGCCAGAGCCTTCTGCAATGCTAGATATTTCATCTACTTCAAAAGGATTGCTGGTTCCAAGAATGACTATTCTTCAGAGAGATTTAATTATTCCTACCACATCATCTTCAGAAGGATTACTGATTTACCAGACGGATGGAACAACTGGTGAACCTAAAGGATTCTATTACTGGAGCGCAAGTCTTGCTGATTGGTTGCCATTAAACCAAAACACAGGAAACACCCCTTCCGGATTGATCAGCATGTGGTCAGGACCAATTAACACCATCCCAGGTGGTTGGGCTTTGTGCGATGGAGCAAACGGAACTCCTGATTTGAGAAACCGTTTCATTCTTTCTGTTCAAAGTTCTGTAGAAAATCCAGGCGCAACAGGAGGAACACACGACCAATCATTGACGATTGCAAACCTTCCTCCACATGATCACAGCATTAACCACACACATACTTTGGCAGATGCGGGACATGTGCATGATTTTCCTGTAGTAAATGCAGGATCGGGTACTCCGGGGATACTGAGCACTGCAGTAGGCACCGGTACTTTGCTTACAACAGCACCTTCTTCAACTGAAACTACGGGAGTAACAGTAAATCAGGCTACCGGAAACAGCGGATTAACAGGCTCAGGAACCACTTTCGATAACAGACCTGCTTTCTATAAATTAGCATTCATCATGAAGTTGTAATTTCCGCAAAGCAGGAAGCAACTTCTTACAATACACATGGAATCATTCAAGAGAAGCTACATTTCGCTTGGCGAGTTTATTATTGAGCGCCAATCAGATTTTAAATATGCGAAAGGCGAACTATCTCGCCTTTTCAGTGCAATAAGTCTTGCAGCCAGAATAATCAACCGCGAAGTAAAACGAGCAGGATTAAATAACATCCTTGGCGATTTTGGTTCAACCAATGTTCAAGGGGAAGAGGTAAAAAAGTTAGATGTTTTTTCCAATGAGCAATTTATTCATGCGCTGAAAGAGCGTGGTGAAGTTTGTGCCATTGCATCTGAAGAAAATGAAGGGATGATAGAATTCAACGGTGAGTTTTCTAAAACAGGGAAATACATTGTTGCTTTTGATCCATTGGATGGTTCATCAAACATCGATGTAAATGTTTCGGTTGGCTCCATCTTTTCAATTTACAGAAAAACAACAGAAGGTGATTGTGCAACACTGGATGATTTTATGCAGGCAGGTGTTGAGCAAGTTGCTGCCGGATATGTAATTTATGGTTCGTCAACTATGCTCGTTTACTCAACAGGAAATGGTGTAAATGGTTTTACACTTGACCCTTCTATAGGTGCATTTTTCCTTTCGCATCCCAACATGCAAATTCCTAAAACAGGAAAAATCTATTCTATCAACGAAGGTAATTACGTTCATTTTCCGCAAGGAGTGAAAGACTATATCAAGTATTGTCAGGTAGAAGATAAGGCTACATCACGCCCTTATTCTTCACGATATATTGGTTCAGCGGTCGCTGATTTTCACCGCAACATGCTGAAGGGTGGAATTTTTATTTATCCTTCTACATCTAATGCGCCCAAAGGAAAGTTGCGTTTGCTTTATGAGTGCAATCCACTTGCATTTTTGGTAGAGCAGGCGGGAGGAAAAGCTTCTGATGGTTTCAATCGCATACTGGATATTAAGCCAACATCCTTGCATCAGCGCACTCCATTATTCATCGGCTCACCTGATATGGTAGAACAGGCCGAAGCATTTATGCAGAAATACGCAGAAGCTGCGGTTTAACGCGCTTTAATTCACAATACCAATAATCCGCCACAAATTCATGATATTCATGAAAAAAGGGCTGAATTTGTTTTTGCGGAATTGTTCTTCTTCGCGTTTCCAGAAATGGAGGTTGTGAACGGGATACAGATATCCGAAATGATAGCAACTGTGTTCGTAATGCTTGGTGCTGAGCAATGCTAAATTGTAACGGTAATTGGGTTCGCGCATATCCACAATTTTTTGTGCGGCTTTGCGCGTGATAACGGCATTTTCAAGCAGCAGGCTTGCATCTGATTTTTCTTTTTTGATGTTGTATTCACGTTTGGTGATGAGGTATTCCAGCGTGTGTTTGCGGTGTTCTGCACGCAGACCGGTAATGTCAATTCCCTGTTTCAGTTCATCCAGAATTTGCTGTTGTTGTATTGTGAGTGTTGTGTTTTTAAGATTGCTCTCCAGAATTTGCGAGTAGCCTTTGGTGGTGGACGAAAAATTATCAAGTAGTGGGAGTTTTTCGGTGCGAATTTTTTGCAAGGTTTCCAAATCTGATTTTTTTGCAAGCCATTTGTAATGCCACTCGGGACGTGGGTGAAACTCAATATTTAGGGCTCCCGGCAATTCATCGGTGGCGGTTGATGCAGTCATGTAACGCATCATTTCTTTCTCTTTCAGAAAATTATTTTGGAGATTTAGATTCTCTTCAAAGTAATTCGCGATGTCATGGTTATTAAAAATCTCGGTGATGTATTGTGTTGCTGTCGGTTGCTCCGCAATTTTATTTGTTTCATATTTCCAACTCCAGCGCGCAATGCTCCAGTCGAACAGCCAGTAGCCCCATTCCCAGCCCGAAGAAAAGGTAACGTGTCCCGGAATTTGTAATGAATCCATCAACAGAATATCGTCTAATCTTCCGCTGAGGTAAGGGAGCAGCAGCATGGGGATAGAATTATCAAACGTAATCCAATAGGCTGATTCAGGATAATACCAGGTTTCACGTGTTTCTTTTTCTTTCAGCAATAAGTCAAGCATGTGGCGCAGGTTTTTGTTGCGGTATACGGGTGCTTTTTCTTCTGAAATGGTGTAGAACATAACCGTGTGTATCAATATACCGCGGTTTTTATCCAATGCAGTTTCTTCTGCATTCATGATGTAATCTTTCTTCTTTTTCTTGCCGCCTATTTCTGCTGTTTCTTGCACCACGTGCTTGCGGCCCATCAGTTTGGAGTTGTATTTTTCTTTCAATTCTTTACCAAGATGCAGTTGCAGCTTTTTCTTTTTCTTAACGTTGCCGCTGCTGAATTCGGTGGCCGAAAATTCTACATTCAATACATCCCAGTCAGCTGCAAATAGTTTAGCAAGACGAATATCCATCTGCTTTTCTTTGCTGCGCCATGATGCCGGAAAATTACGGTACAACTGAAAAGCCTTTTGCTGCAGCATGTGCAGCGATACATCAACGCCTGCAATTATTCCACGCTGATGACAATAGTCTGTTATTTGCTTGGAGAAGGCGGGCCACTCGTTCAGGTCAATACTTTCGAGCAGATTGAACTCAAAGTAATTCTGTCCGTTGCGGGCCAGCCAGTTGATGTATTCTTTCACCTGTTCTATTCCTCCGGGATAGTTGTGATCCAGCAAAGGCTCTGTCAACTCCAGCGGATGTTGCGTGTGGAGATGAAATCCTTTTTTGTCAAAGCGCGGTGTGGCTTTCCACTCAAAGGTTTCGGGCAATGGCCAATTGGTCCATTGCGGAATAATCTGTTCGCGGGAATGGTAAAATTTGAAGCCCAATTTTTCCTGCAACAAACCATACAGGGCACAACTTATTCCAAAGTAAGTAGGTGTTTCAAGTGTGAGAATTATTTTTCCGTTTTGCTTTTTTGATGTCCAGTTGTAATGGTGAAGTGGAACGTGGAGGTAGGGATAATTTGCAGTTTCTTCAAACGTGCTTTTATCGGCAGCTTTTGCAGTATCAATTTGCGGAAGTAGGATTTGAATTTCGCTTGCAGTGTTATTCAGTTCCACTTTGCAATTGCAGGCTTGCTGCAACAATTGCTGCACATCTTCAATTGCTAATTTGCTGACAGAGTTTTCTAAATTCTGTGGCGGGGTAATGATGGAAATGTTTTGCTGCGCGGATGCAGAAAGAGAAAATAAAAAAAACAAAAAAGGCTTCGACAGGCTCAGCCTGACATAGGTTAGGGTCACAGTGAGCTTGTCGAAGTGTTTCATTAAACGAAACCGAGATTATTTCCCCGTATAATTATAAGGCGTAATTGCCAGCATTTCCTTTTTCACTTTATCAGAAACGTTGAGTGATTTGATAAAAGCTGCAATGCTTTCCTTGCTTATTTTTTCGTTTTTGCGGGTAAGGTCTTTCAGTGTTTCGTATGGATTTTTGTAGCCTTCTCTGCGCAGAATAGTTTGCAAAGCCTCGGCAACAACAGCCCAGTTATTTTCTAAGTCGCGGTCAATAGCTTCTTTGTTCAGCACTAATTTGTCCAGCCCTTTTTGAATGGATTTGAAAGCAATGAGTGTATGTGCCAGTGGCATGCCAATGTTACGTAACACTGTGCTGTCTGTTAAGTCGCGTTGCAAACGGGAGATGGGAAGCTTAGCCGAAAAATGCTCAAACATCGCATTTGCAAAACCAAGATTTCCTTCTGCGTTTTCAAAGTCAATAGGATTTACTTTGTGCGGCATGGCTGATGAACCCACTTCACCGGCTTTGATGGTTTGCTTGAAATAATCCATGGAGATATAGGCCCACATATCGCGGCAGAAATCAATCAGGATAGTGTTAATGCGTTTTTGTGCATCGCACCAGGCAGCAAGATTATCGTAATGTTCAATTTGCGTTGTGGTTTGCTGACGTTGTAAGGTGAGGTAATGATGCAGAAAATCATCAGCAAATTTTTTCCAATCAACATCAGGATAGGCAACATAATGTGCGTTGAAATTTCCGGTGGCACCACCAAATTTTGCAGTGTAAGGAATGGCTTCAAAGTGTTTGAGCTGTACTTCAAGCCTCTCAGAAAAAACTTTTATTTCTTTTCCGAGGCGGGTAGGGGAGGCGGGCTGTCCATGGGTATGAGCAAGCATTGGAATGTTTTTCCAATCTTTTGAAAGCAAGTTCAGTTTTGCAATTATTTTTTTCAGATCAGGAATAAAAACTGCAACAGCAGCCATTTTCATCATCAGCGGAAACGCAGTGTTATTAATATCCTGCGAGGTAAGCCCGAAGTGCACAAATTCCTTCTCGTTTTTAAGTCCCAGCTTTTCCAGTTTCTCTTTCACAAAATACTCAACCGCTTTTACATCGTGGTTGGTGGTTTTTTCAATTTCCTTGATGCGTGTTGCGTCTTTTTCTGTAAAATCCATACTTAGTCCGTCCAGCTCAAAGCGCATTTTCTTGGTCACCTTTTTCAGGGCGGGCAAGGGAATTTCGCTCAGGGCGCAGAAATAATAGAGCTCAACCGTTACGCGGTATTTAAGAAGCGCGTATTCAGAAAAGTAGTGAGCCAGTTCGGCAGTCTGTTTGTGGTAACGCCCGTCAACAGGTGAAATGGCGGTAAGCGGAGAAAGGTTTTTTATCATAGAGAAAAAGAAAACGCGAAGGTAGAAAAAATACCCCCTCTTGCTCTCCCCCTTAAAACAAGGGGGAGTTAGCTACCCCACCACCGCTATCTGCATAGCACTGTAAGGTCCGCTGTTTTCTGCATTTCCTGCAATTGCCCATCTAAAATAAAAATAAGCCCACTTTCCAATGGCATCTTCCGGCATTTTCATAATAAAATAAGTTTTGCCGGTGGTAAAGGCATTTACACATTGTTCAATTGGCATAGTAAGCACACGGTGCCCATACCAGTAGCGCACCTCTACTACATCTGCAAGCGGGTGTTTACCGCGTCTGCCATCCTGATTAGCTCTGCGCACACGTATTTTCAGTTGACCACCGCCAATTGATTGCACATGGGCATCGGGCGATTCTTCAATTTTTCCGCGTTTGCTGTAGGGGCGTTCTTTTTTGCGCAGGTTAAAGGTAAGACGGTCGCTTTCGGTGGCATAGCTTCCGCTCATTTGATTAAGGACAGGTTGTGCAAACCGGGTAAACTCTTTTTTTATTCTGTTTTTTTCGGCAGTTACTGCCATTGTTCGCTTACTCAGGTCAGTATATTTTGGATACATATCGTCCCATAGGTTCATGAATTCAATCCACTTGTTTTTGTCAGATTCAAGAAGGCGAAGTCGCTGCCAGGTTGGCGGTGTGCCGTTAAGCAATGCAGCAGTAGTGCGGTAGATGTAATTACTGAATTCGGTGTCTTTTTCAGGGATGCGGTTACGTCTGAGCATGGGATTTATATATAAAATGCAGTTGCGAAGGTATAAAAAATATGTACGGAACTACACAATCGTTGCGTTACAGCGTAAAATATATGTACGGAAGCGCTTCGCGGTTAGGTAGCAATACTTTAAATGGATGTTCCAATACTATAAATATGTACGCAATAGTATACTGGAGGCATCAGGGACTGTAAAATATGTACGGAATGGTATAACATGTCCGTCATACATTATAAAATATGTACGGAGAACTCTGATGTTAAGACTACAATGCTTGACAGTAAGCTGACAGGGATAAAAATATGTACGGAACGTTGTGAGGTTAGGGTTACACGCTGCAATACATGTACGGAGCTATGTGTTATTAAGCTGATAATGCTTCTTCAAGGTCTTCGTCCTTCTGTCCTCCCCATCATGGCTCCAGCCCGGAGGATAAAACAGATACTTCAGCTTAGAGCTAAACGAAGGTGAGCGTTTTAAATCATACCAAAGGTCGCGGAACGACCCGAATTGGCTCTCGCTGAAATTGCGCGGGTCTGTGCCTTTTAAAACGCCATATGTGGGCAAATCTTCTTCGGGTGTGTAGGTGCCAAACAGATGATCCCAGAAAAGAAATATCTCTGAGTAATTGGTGTCTAAATATTTTATTTCCTTGCCGTGGTGCACACGGTGTACGGAAGGAGTAATCAGAATTTTGTCAAGCACCGGCAGGCGGTTTACAAAACGGATATTCACATGCTCAAATAATCCCCACAGTTTTGAAATTGTTTCGGTAATCAAAAACAACATTGGATGAAAACCCAGTAACGGCATCCACACAAAAAACACAGGCGAAAGAATAAAGTCAAACATAGAGCCACGGATACCCGAGGTCAATCGCATCTCCTCACTGGTATGATGCACGCTGTGTATGCACCACAGCAGCCTCACCTCGTGCGACCAGCGGTGCAGCCAGTAAAAAGAAAAATCATACAACAGGAAACAGGCCACCCATACATACCACTCAAAACCCAGCGTAAAAAAACGGTATTGCCAACACAGGCTGATAATAGCAAAGTTGTAAAGCACCTGTGCCAAGGCAATGCTGCCGAATGCAAACAAACCCGAAACCATGCTCACTATCCCGTGCTTTACATCGGCCTTTTCTTTCATCCAGCGCAGCAGAATACCTTCCGCTATCATGCTCGTGATGGCTATCACATACAATCCGGGGCCAACAAAATCATAAATGTGCTGGAGTTTTTCTTCCATGAAAGAATGAAATGAAAAACAAACTTAGGAAAAATTGCAGGCATAGGCTTAGGAAAGACATTCAACTATATTATAAGTTTCGGGTTGTCTGATTTCTTTCACCTACATGATTATTACTCCAGAAATGGGAACAGAAATCTTGGCTATTATAATTCAAGAAACGGACATTTTAATTTGTGAAGCAAAACTGAATTTCGTTATCAAAACTGAAATAGTTGCATTATAAAAAAATGGCAAAAGGCTAATTTTATTTAACTAGGTTTCAAACAATAATCTTTATCTCTTATTAGGTTTGATTCCTCGAGACTTGCCTTCTAAAAGAATGTCTATCTTGCCTTACGATGACCAAAGATAGTAAATACCTGCATAAGAGTCATAATGTTACAATATTGTTGTATTATATTGTAAGCAGGGCAAAGTATAGAAGAGTAGCTTTTACAGATGAAGTAAATAAGATATTATTAAATATATAGAATTGAGATATGAAATTAGATTTTTAGAAATAGGAACATCAATAAAGAGTCTGATAGGGAGAAAAGTATTTATTCAGGTTCCAAGTGTGAAGAAACAGTTGTGGGGAGGAGAATTTTGGGGCAAGGAATATTTTGTGAGTAAAGTTGGTTAACATGGAACGGAAAAGAAAATTTCGGAATATGAAAAGAATCAAGGGGTTGAAAATGAATACAAGCAATTTAAAGAAAACTAGCAACTCAAATTATTATAATGCCTCGTGGGCTTGCCCTGAGGATTCTTCTCAGGGGGATAACTAAGAGAGGCGGTTCATTGAACCGCCTCTCTTAGTTTAGTGAAATCTCTTCCCACTCCACACTGAATTGCGGCTTGTAAACAAACTCGCGGTCGGTGTAAACAAATTTGATTGCTTTTACTCTCTCGCCTTTCAGGCTATCGTTATACTGTGTTAAATAAGGTGCTGCCCATATTCCGCTTTCGGTGTTTTGAACTACAAGTCGGTGCTTTTTAATGCTGTCGTTATGTAATTGATACATCATATAATATTCAGGCTCTTTGTAAAATGAATGTTTGAGTTTGCCCACGAATGTTCTGTCAATGGTAAACTTCATGCGCAGTGCAATTCCATTTGATAATTCGGGAAGTGGCGTCCACTCGTTCCAATTGATGGTGTTGATGTGATTAAATTTTTCAACTGTTAATTTTTCTTTTTCAGTGCGTTTGAGAATGCGCACTTTTTCATCTTCATAAATCTGTGCGTAATTATTCAGGATGGAAAAATTCACCTGTCCGTCATCACTTAAAATGTAGCGGTGGTCAACACTGCTCATTTCTTGTCCCCACCAATTTTGTTTGGTCCAGATATAATAGAGTGGCGCTTTTTCGGATTGCAGAAAATCTGCATTTACTTTATCGAGCACAGCATTATTTACACAGCCTAACTGAAACAGCGGACGGTTTCTGTAGTTCAGATTATTAGCCGCAACGTAGCTTGTTTCCCAAGGAAAAATGTCAACGGTATTGTTGGCAATAATTTTCCGGGCGCTGTCGGCTAACATAACGTTGGCAAGGTTTTGTTCTGATTGTTTGTTGAACTCTTCTCCCCCATCGCGGAAGATAGATACGGCTCTTTTGAAATTGGCAATGCCTCCGTATTTCATTTTTACTTCAAGGTGAAAATGTCCTGTTTGCAGAATGTTTTGGTAATAGAGATAGGGAATGGCAATAAGAATAGCAATGCGAAGTCCTCCTATTTTTTCATCGGCAAGAAACAGAACGCCACCAAACAAAATCAGAAAATCAAAGAATGCTTTAGCGTGATAATTTTCTTCGCGGGCAATTGAGTAGCGGAATACTGCCCACAGTGCAAATGCAAAAATCACATACACTGTGTTTACATTTTCGTTGCTGAACAGGTACCAATATCCTGCAAGAAAAATCAACATCAGTGAGAGTAAAATTTTATCATTAGGAGCATTTGTAGAAGTTGCACCGAGATTTCCGATGCTGATGAAAAACCAATTACGCAGGTGTAACAAGCTGCCGTCTAAATTGTGATTGATAACGAGCCACAACAAAAAATAAATGCTGAAACCAATTCCAACGGTGAGGAAAAGATTGTTGATTTTTTTAGTTCGGATAAAATCAAGAACCAGATAAGATGCCGCCATCATTACCGATGCGGCTGCAATATTCAGCTTTACAAAAAACGAAAGCGCGGTAACAATAATTGCAATTAAGAGAAACTGATTTTTGCGCGTGACAGCTTGCAGCACTAATGCAAACGCAACGGAGCCAATCATTTTTTCGTCAATGCGCAGGTTGGCACTTAGTAATAAAGCAGCAATTACAGCAAGCCAAATTCCTTTTTGTTTTATGTGTTTTGTTGCCTGAAAAACAAGCCACACAAAAAGCAATTGAAAACAAAATGTAAAACAAAAGGTGAGTAAATAATTATTTCCTATCAGCAGCGGAAAACGGATAAAGCCTAACGGACCGTAACTGAAAATTGCATCAGTGCCGTGCGAAATTCCCTGATTGAAAAAATAGTTGAAACAAAAAACGTATCCCTGATCTAAGCCGGTGCCGATAACAGGATCGAATTCCGGGAAGGTGAAAATTGCCAGAAATAAAATGAAGGTTACTGATAGAAGATTGCTTCTGTCGCTGAAAAAGCTCCATCGCAATGACGTTGCTTGATTACTCATTGCTTAAACCCCGCATCCCATTTCACCACCATGATAAACTCATTTTCAATGGGCAAATATCCATAATCGTAGCAGAGTTTGTAGGTGCTGCCTTTTAAAGTAGTGTGTGTATGGGTGTGGTATTTAAAATTAAATCCTTTGTCGGTTAGTTTTGCTTTGTTGATTTTTCCCTTGCCTTCGGGCAAAACGATGGTGCTTAATATTCTGCGGTTTTTGCGCAGGATGTTATTTACGTTGCGCATTTCGGCAGTGGTGTCGCTGTTGGCTTTGTTGTTGTAATTGCTGCGACACTGGTCGTCACAGAATTTTTTGTCGGCACGACCTTTCAAAGGTTCGCCACATTCAAGACATTGTTTTTCTTCTTGCATTTGCAGGGCTTTATGCCTGTAAATGTATAATTATTTACCCGATTACAAACGTTTACACCCGTCTATTTTCAGAAGTAAACGGATACTATCCGCCTTGGGCTTGGTGGTGGACGTTCCTTTGTGCCGTCAACAATGACAAAACAAAATTCACGTTAAACAATTAATAACAAAAACATCATGAACACATTAAAAAACAGCGTACGATTAATCGGAAATCTGGGAGCAACTCCTGAAGTGAAAGAATTTGACAAAGGCAAAAAAGTTGCACGTATTGCACTTGCCACCAATGAAACATTCACCAACGCAAAAGGCGAAAAAGTAACCGAAACCTGCTGGCACAACCTGGTTGCCTGGGGTAAAACTGCAGAGCTTGCGCAGAAGTATTTAACAAAAGGCAGCGAGGTGGCTATTGAAGGCAAACTGACTTCACGCAACTACACATCAAAAGAGGGTGAGAAAAAATACATCACCGAGATTGTGGTGAATGAGTTGCTGTTTTTGAGTAAAGCTGCGGGGAAATAGTAATCGGTATTCAGCAAATAAAAAAAGCCGTCACGCAACTTAGCGTGACGGCTTTTTTATTTTACAAGTTTGTTTCTAGAGCATAAACCAAGGAACAATATCTATGCTAGCTGTTCCTCCTCCGTTTTTCAACAGAAGTTCAATATATACCAACCCAAATTTGTGATTGGCGCGGAAGGTAATTTTTTCAGCTGTCTTGTCTGATGGTGGCAACAACTGTTCAACCTTTGTGGTTTTGATGTACATAAAACCCATTGGCCAATCGTCCTGCCCGGTTTTTTCGGTTATGGTACGCACCAATTCGGTTCCGTTATCGGTAGTGAATGGATAGGTTGCGCCTACTTCATCTGCGTATTTTACAATGGTCCAGGGACGGTCGCGTTTAAAAATATCCTGTACACCTTCTGAGGTAATTTTAAATGTAAATTCTGTTGACACATTTCCGTCAGCATCTTTATACGAATCGGGAATAACGCCTGCCAACATTGCCGAATCGGGCGAGCCAGTGAGGTCAACAAACATATGGTAAGTAACTATTCCGTTGTCGTTACTGGTAACGGTCATTTCACCTGATGGCAAACTCATAGTACCAAAACTCATATAGGCTGATGAAATATTGCCTACCTGTGTAAGCTCAATATTGGTTTCGCCTCCCAAATCGTTGGGCCCTTCAGGGTCGTCTTTTTTACAGGAATTTAACGAGGTGAGCAGCGCTGCAACAAGTGCAATTGAAAAGATTTTTTTCATGATAATTATATTTTATGGTTTGGCACAAAAATGCATGGAGCGCAGCTTGTGGACAATGACGGTGGTCAGAAAATAATGTGATTTTAGTCAATATTCTGGCACAATCTGGTTGCCTGGGAAAAACCGCAGAGTCGGCACAAAAATGGCTGACCCTCAAAAAATACTCAACCCATTGCGGGTTTTTTGAGGGTTTTTATTCCTTCACCATCCTGATATTACAAACCGTATCCCTGTTTTCGTGCAGGGTAATTTCGGGTTCAACCGATGTATAGCCTTGCAAGGTGGCGGTTAGTTTTTGTTCGTCCATCAGCGAGGTGGTGAGTACAAATTTTCCGTCAATGGCGGTGATGACTTTTTTGCGCCCATCCGCTAATTTGAGTTGCACGTGCTCAAGCGGCATACCCGTTTCGCTGTCGGTAACAGTGCCCATCACTTTCTTTTTGTAGCCTTTGCGGGCATAATGTACGCCCCATCTGCGGGCATGTTCGCGCATGGATTCGCGCTTTTGTTCGCTGTAAAAAACCTCTGCCTCGCGCCATACTTTTTTTATTACACCGTTTGCCTCTTTGTTCAGGCGCTGAATATCTTCCTGTGCATTGTCAAGTGCATCTTTGGCATTGCTGCCGGTAGATATCAGGTTTTTGTAAATGACAAAAATATCCTCAATCTCATCTGCCGAAGGACGGCTCATGGGTGAGCCACCCTGTGCAATACGAGCCTGCTCGCCCGTAATTATATTTCGGGCAACGGTAGTTACCTGACGCTCTAACTGTAGAGCGGGCACTTTATCGTTTTCAACATCCAGCTGATAAAAGGCGCGATGACCTGCGGGATACTCGCCCCGTTTTACACACATATTAAATACCTGAATAAAATGCGAACAATACAGGGCTACCTTTTCGCGCATCTTTTCTTTTTCAGCCATAAGCCCAACCGACTGGGCTTTTTTTGCACCCATTTGAGCCATTTTGATGTTGTATTCGGGGTATATGGCAAGTAAACGGTCTTTAGTACGTTGGGTAAGCGGATTATTTAAGCCTGGATTAGCGTTTTGTGTAAACGCTGTCATTAGCGCTTTCTGGCGATCGAAATTTGACTTAGGGTAGAACTTTGCCTCTGCTGACATTTTTTTAAGTTTTAGGTGCTAAAAATTGAATTTTGAATACAAAATATGATTTACCAAGGTGCTAATATATATATTTTTATACTAAAGTAAAGTTTAGTATATTCTTTTATTAATTATTTTTAAATAAACTATACTTTAGTATATACTAAAATTAAGTTTATTGTAATAATCTTAGTTTTAGTACAAATATATATCGAAAAATGGATGGCGGGAAGCATCTCCAAATATGCTAAAATATAGTTTTTTATAAAAAACCACCATTTAGCAGTACGGGATGGGCTGTTTTATATAGGGAATGGGAGGGAACAGGTAAGGGAACTGCTAAAAAATAAGTGCTGATTTGTGGCTAAAACAAACCCTCTGCTTTACGGATAGCCTCATACCCCTCATCCACCAATAAATTTCTACTGTTAGAGGCAGCTACTGCAAGTTGGTCGCAGCGTTCATTTAAAGGATTGGCGGCATGGCCTTTTACCCACTTGAATTTTATGTGGTGTTGGGGATAAATTAAAAGAAAGCGTTTCCAGAGGTCAACATTCTTTTTGTCTTTAAATCCTTTTTTCACCCAGCCGAAAACCCAGCCTTTGTCAACCGAATCTACTACATATTTAGAATCGGAAAAGATGGTAACGTGGCTGTTGGGCACTTTTATCATTTCCAAAGCGACAATAACGCTGAGCAGTTCCATGCGGTTATTGGTAGTCAGTCGGTAGCCCTGCGAAACTTCTTTACGGTGATGGTCTTTCAAAAGCACAATGCCGTAGCCGCCCGGTCCGGGGTTTCCAAGTGCACTGCCATCGGTGTAGATTGTAATCATTTTTAAGCCAAGTAGGAGTTAGGCAAGTAGCCAAATAGTGGTCAGGCGCAAAGGTAAACCAAGAAGCCAAGTAGGCAAATAGGAATTAGGCAAGTAGCAATCCCTAATTGGCTAATTCCTACTTGGCTATTTGGCTTGATTAAAAAAAGCATCCTCCCTCAAAATCACTTCTTCCTGCAATTTGTAAACTTTTTCTTTCAGAGCGGGAATATCTTTTTCGGTCATGCCAGTGGTTTCAATTGGTTTCAGAAAACGGACACCCACCGTTCCCGGAGTAACTAATAAAGTATCCATCGGCATCAGTGTGCGGCAGTTTAAAACCACCATGGGCAGCAAGGGCGTTTGTGTCTCTATGGCAATACGGAAAGCCCCGTCATGAAAATCTTTCAGCGGCTTGCCCGTGCGGTTGCGTGTGCCTTCAGGCATAATAAGAATGGAAGTGCCTTTACGCAACTCCTGTATCATCGTATCAATACTTGCCTTGCGACTTTCAGGACTGCTGCGGTCAACAAACAAACAGGCAACTTTAAACAGATAACCAATTACAGGAATTTTTCCGGTCTCCACTTTTGCCAGTGTTTTATATGCCATTTTTATGGACGAGCCGCAGGCAAACAAATCCAACGTTGAGGAATGTGTGCCCGCAATTACATACGCACGGTTAGGGTCAATATTCTCGTAGCCCGTAAAATCCTGTTTCATAAAACTGAGCGCAAACCATATATCACTCCAGAAGCGATAATACTTCATCAACGGACGGATATAATTTTTACCTCCTGCTATAATTATTAGCGGAGTAATAAAAATGCTCACTGCCACAAACAGAAAAAACACCAGATAACTCCAAACGGAATATAGTGGCTGAATAATTTTGAAGAGTGTTTTCATTATAAAAAGTGTTCACCACAGATTACACAGATTATCACAGATAAAATCTGAGCAAATCTGTGTAATCTGTGGTGAGTATTCATCGTGTTAATACTATATAATCATTCAGCAGCGTTTCCAAAAAAGTAATTTTATCTTTTGGTATTTCTGCAATATCTAAAACATCGCGCAGTTTCTGCACCAGCATATCCAGCGCTTCTTTGTGTGCTGTGTTGTTATATTTTTTGGTGCGTTCAATCACTGATTTTATCAGCAGCATATCGCTCTCGCTCAGTCCGCGCACCTGCGGATATTTTGGCTCGTAATTTTCACGCGTGTTGATGCGCAGCACATCCGCGATTTCAATATTTAATGACGAGCGCGTTTTAATAACTGTAGTATGCGCCAGCATATCGCCCAGTCGCTGTCCGCGCACAGTAGAGTTCACAAGCACCGCAGCAATAGTGCCTGACGAAAACCAAATATCAACCAACCTGAACGCCCAGCGAATCAAATAATCACTAATCACCGGTTGCTTGCCGTTGAGCTTAGCCACTTTTATACCAATTGCTTTTTTGCCCAGCGATTGTCCGTTCATCCAAATCTCGCTCGCAGGTGAGTAGAATAAATAAAAAGGCAACAGAACCAGGTAAAGGAAATAGTTGATGTGGTCTAATGTAAAGGCCCACATCCACAAGAGATACAGCAGCAGAATAGAAAAATTCAGAATCCAGAAATCAAGGAAGAATGCAAAGAAGCGATCGCGAAACGAAGCGAGCTCATATTCAATGGTTACATTCTGGGTGGTGGTTATTTCTATCGTTCGCATCGGTGCGATAAAAGTAAAAAACTATTTTTGCGCTTCACAAAAAATAAATGATGAACTACTTTTTACCTCTTGCATCTTGTCTCTTACTTCTTGCATCTGACTTATCAGCGCAAGTAATCGGTGGCGAATTAGTTAAACTCGAAGAGCTTTACGACAAAGGCAAATTCGAAGACTGCGCCTACAAAGCTGAGACCTACACCGAAAGCGAGAAGTATGCAAAAAATCCTGAGCCATATCTTTATATCAGCATGTGCTATTATGAATTCCATTTCTCGGAAGACGCCAAAATAAAAGAGTATTACAAATCTGCCCTGAAAGATGCGTTGAAACATGCCGTGAAAATGAAAACCTACGATAAGGAGCTAAATTTCTACAAAGACAACAGCGAGTATTTAGATAAACTTCGCCAGATTTGTCTGGAAGAAGCAAAAGCTCTGGTTGACAAAAAGGATTACAGCAAGGCATCCTCTTATTACTACAAACCATTGGTAAAATTAGACCCCGATAATTTTGAATTGCTGTTTGTAAAAGGTGTTTGCGATGCCCTGATGCGCAATGGCAGCGAAGCCTACAAAAGCCTGAACGATGCCATGCCGCAACTTGAAAAAAATGCAAATGAAGGAACTTACAAAGCGCCAAAACTTATTGAAGCATCGCTTTCTGATGCATTTGTAAATTACTCAACTTTACTAAAAGACCAAAGTTATGCCGACTCGGCAAAAGCAATAATCATGTTCGGGAAAATTCTGCTGCCGGTGGATAAGGCGGTAGATGAACAGTATAAAAAGTTCACCAATTAGTTTTCGTCACCCTGAACTTGTTTAAGGGTCTTATTAGAGAGATGCTGAAACAAGTTCAGCATGACATTTCTCACTAAACGAACTTCTCGCCTTTAGAGATTGTAACATCATTTACAATCAACTTAATTTTCTGCTCTTCTGTTTTGCGGCAAATTAATAGTATGCCGTCTGATTCAACTACAATGCAGTCTTCAAGCCCTTCCAACACAACTAGCTTGTCTTTGGGAACATTAACGATGCAGTTTTTGGTATCGTAAACCACCACATTTTTTCCGATGATGGTATTTCCGTCTTTATTTTTGTCGGCATATTCGTAAAGCGAACCCCATGTTCCAAGGTCACTCCAGCCGATGTCGGCAGCAAGGACGTAAACATTTTTAGCTTTTTCCATCACGGCATAATCAATGGAAATATTTTTGCAAACGGTGTATGCTTTTTTAATAAACGCTTCCTCGGCAGGCGTTCCGTAAAGAGTTTTTCCTTCACCAAAAACCTGAAACATTTCACTAGAATGATCGCGGAAAGCACTTAAAATACTTTTTGCTGACCAGATAAAGATTCCGGAATTCCACAAAAAATCACCGCTGGCAAGAAACTGTTTTGCCATATCAAGGTCGGGTTTTTCTGTGAAGGTTTTTACCTTTTGTACTTCACCGCTGCCGTTAAGAAATTCTTTTTCGTTGAATTGAATATAGCCGTAACCGGTATCCGGGCGTGATGGTTTTATTCCTAATGTAGTAAGCACATCATGTTTAGCTGTTATTTCCAGCGCTTTATTTATAACACTTACAAAACCTTCGGTGTTAAGAATAAGATGGTCTGATGGCGCTACTACCATATTCGCATCAGGATTTTTAGCACTGAGGCGAAAAGCAGCGTAAGCTATGCAGGGGGCTGTATTCTTGCGGCTCGGTTCGCAAATTATTTGTTCGTTAGTAAGTACAGGTAATTGCTCCTTTACCAATTCGCGGTAACTTTCATTAGTTACCACATAAATATTTTCGGGCGGACAAACTTTTTGAAAGCGATCGTAGGTTTGTTGTATCAGCGTTTTGCCTGTTCCTAAAACGTCTAAGAATTGCTTTGGATGCGGAGTGCGGCTCATGGGCCAGAACCTTGTTCCTACCCCGCCTGCCATTATTACTACGTAATTGTTTTTCATTCTCTCGTCACCCTAAACTTGTTTCAGGGTCTTATTAATATTATATCAGATTTACAGATGCTGAAACAAGTTCAGCATGACGATTTCTTTAACCTTTCTTCAATTTTGAAAGCGCAGTGCGCAGTTGTGCAATTACTTTTTCAATGTCTTCGGTTTTTACAGTGCCTATGGAAAGGCGATACCAGTTTGATTCGCTTGAAGTGCCAAAAGCAAAGAAAGGAACTAATGCTGTTTTTGCTTCATCCAATAAATAGCTGGTAATATCCTGTGTAGTGGAAAGTGTTTTTCCTGTTTCGGTTTTGTAACCGTGCAGCGCGAACTGAACAGTAAGGTACATAGCACCTTGCGGAGCAATTGAATCCACTGCAAATCCTTCGTTTTTTAATGACTGAAAGCCATTGTAAAAACCGGCTAAACGTTCAGAAACACTTTTATTTATCCATGTTAAATATTCGTCCACTTCACTTTCTTTTTCCAGAAAAACAGAGGTTGCAACCTGCTCTGCTTTTGGCGACCATGCTCCCACGTGTGAAAGCAATGCGCGCATTTTGTCAATTATTTTTTGCGGACCAAATGCCCAACCAACACGAACACCTGTTGAAGCAAATGCTTTTGAAATTCCATCAATGTAAATGGTGTAGTTACGCATTTCGGGGCGCAGACTAACGGGATCATAATGCTTGTTTCCCGTCATGGTTAACGCCCAGTAAATCTGGTCATACATGAGATAAAGCGGTTTTCTGCCTTCTTCACGCTTTGCATTTTCTTCCAGAATTAAATCACAGATTTGTTCAAGCCCTTCTTTGCTGAACATGGTTCCTGTAGGGTTAAGCGGTGAACAAAGAGCAACAACAGTTGCATCGGCTAAATGAGGTTTTAAATCCAGTGCCGATGGCATAAATTTGTTTTCGGCAGTGGTTTCTATCTCTACTTTTTTGCACGAAGAAAGATGTGTGTAGTGATTATTATTCCAGCTTGGAACGGGGTAGATTACAGTGTCGCCCGGATCTAAAAGAGCTGTGAAGGTTGCATAAATCAACGGACGCGCACCTGCCGAAATCAGAATTTGGTTTTCGGTATAATCCAGATGTCCTTTACGTTTCAAGTATTTTGAAACAGCTTTGCGCAGTTCAGGAATTCCATTTGCTGCAGGATAATTGGTTTGGTTGTTTTCGTAAGCTTTTATTATTTCGGCTTTCAACCCGTCTGGAATGGGAAATATAGTGGAGTTAAAATCTCCGATGGTGAGGTTGTATATTTTTTCACCGTTCTTAATCTTCTCGTTCACCTCGTTAGCGATTTTTATGATCTCGCTGGCAATAAGGTTCTCGGCTACTTCGGATACGATTAATTCGCGGGTGGTGGTGGCTGCCATTATATTCATCTGGTTAGAATTCCGTTGGTTGGTGGCAAAGATAAAAAAATGGTGTTTGGGCGGAAATTATTTTTGAACTCCCACCCAATGCTCCTTAATTCTTCTATTCTGCTGCTTTTGCAGGGTTCAGCAAGTCGTAAAACTGGTCGAGTTTAGGCAGAATGATGATGCGTGTTCTGCGGTTAGTGGCGCG
>CAMAVO010000002.1 GCA_945861685.1 Chitinophaga pinensis
ACACCGGACTTTTATTTGGCGAAGCTATTGCGTTGTGCTTTTACTTTGCCACAACTATTGGAGCGCAAACCTCTATAGGTTCGTTACCTATTGTGTTTTACGGAACAAAAGAACAGAAACAAAAATACCTTCCGGGCATTGCCACAGCAAAGCTAAAAGCATCATACTGTCTTACCGAACCCACTTCGGGTTCTGATGCAAACTCGGCAAAAACAAAAGCAACACTTTCTGCTGATGGGAAACACTATTTGCTTAACGGACAAAAAATGTGGATTACCAATGGAGGTTTTGCAGATATTTTTATTGTGTTCGCAAAAATTGAAGATGACGAAAACCTTTCTGCATTTATAGTGGAGAAAAATTTTGGCGGCATACAATTAGGTAAAGAAGAAAAGAAACTGGGTATCAAAGGTTCATCAACCGTTCAGGTATTTTTTAATGATTGCAAAGTGCCGGTTGAAAATCTGTTATCAGAGCGTGGAGCAGGATTTAAAATTGCGCTAAACATCTTAAATACAGGCCGCATAAAATTGTGTGCTGGTTCAGTAGGTGGCAGTAAATTTGCAATCGGTCGCGCTGTGGTGTATGCTAATGAGCGCTTCCAGTTCAAAAAGCCCATCAGCGATTTTGGCGCCATGAAATATAAAATTGGCGAAATGATTATGCGTGCGTTTGCCACCGAATCTGCCGTTTACCGCACAGGAAATAATATAGACCGCAAACAAAAAGAATTTGAAGTGCAGGGCATTGAAAAAAGCGAAGCCAAATTAAAAGCTGTGCGCGAATATGCTGTTGAGTGCGCCATTCTTAAAGTGTATGGATCAGAAGTGTTGGACTACACCGTTGACGAAGCGCTGCAAATTCATGGCGGCATGGGCTATGCTGTTGAAACCGGTGTTGAGATGGGTTACCGCGATGCGCGTATCACCCGCATTTACGAAGGAACAAACGAAATAAACCGCATGTTAGCCATTGCAGAATTGATGAAACGTTCATTTCAAAGCAAAGAAATAAACCTGCTTGATGGTGGAAAAAAACTACCAGGATTTTTGTTCATGCAAGCACTTCCCATGAAAAGCAAAGCTGGTTTTGACGAAGAAAGAAGAATAGTACAAGGTTTGAAAAATGCGTTCTTGCTTATTTCCGGTTCAGCAGGAAATAAATTGAAACTAAAGTTAGTTGACGAGCAGGAGATAATCATGAACATGGCCGATATATTGGCTGAAGCATACATTGCAGAGTCATTATTATTGCGCGTTCAAAAACTTTCTACGAAGAAGGATTTTGATAAAGAACAGTTAGAAGTAATGAAAAAACTGTTGCGCGTTTTCTTATTCGAGGCTTTAGCAAAAGTGCGCAGAACAGGACAAGAGGCTATTGCCAGCTATGCAACCGGTGCTGAAAAAAGTCTGATGACGCGCTTATTGAAAATGCTTACTCCAAAATTTGATGTAAATCCAAAAGATTTAAGAAGAGCGGTTGCGGATTACGCAATTAAGAAAAACGGATACCCGTTTATCGGTTAAATAACTTCGGGTCTTATTTTATTTTAAAATAGAGAGAACTCACCATTCTCGGAATACCATCATCCCCTCGAGCCATAATATCTTCCGCTACAAAAATAGCTCCGGGCTTAAGTTTTCTTAATGCAGCTATCATCTCATTTGTAAGCGTATTACCTATTGCTGTATAACTCATTAAATCGCCTTGTCCTTTTATTGTAAGTGTATAGGATGATACGCTCAGGTCGCTGCGATTAATAATAAGGCAACACGATGTTATTGCTTCGCTCACAGTTATATCTCCACCTGTTTTTCCTCCCAATGTTACAAACGTAGGTTCAAATTTCTTTACAGCTTGTTCCCCTTGTTTCACCACCCGGAAGGTGTCTGTCTGTTGTGCTTGTAATGAGCATGAAAACAAAACAAAAAACAGCAACAACTTATTCATTTTTGCAAAATTGCTGTTACTTCTATTTCAACCACCAGATTTATATGAATAAGTGCTCTTACTTCAACCATTGTTGCAGCGGGTTTAATGTTCTTGAAAAATTCTCCGTGAGCTTTTCCAACTTCTTCCCACTTTGAAATGTCTGTAACAAACATCCGTGTGCGAACTACATCATTTAAAGTTGCCCCTGCTTCATTTAAAGCGTGTTCAATTTTCTGAATGATATATTTTGTTTGTTCGTAAGCATTGCCGGGAGCAATTATTTCTTCTCCTTCTGTTGCTGTTGTTCCTGCTACTTCAATAATGTTTCCAATCCTCACGGCACGACTATAGCCAACAATATTTTCCCACTTTGTACCTGAAGAAATATTTTTTCTATTTACCATTTTGGCTGTTTACTCCCTCTCCTTTGGAGAGGGTTGGGGTGAGACTTCTTTTATTTCTCGCGCAATGGTTGAAAAATATTCCACCTCTCCCTTCTCATTTTTGTGTGCAATAATTACCTGCGAAACAGGAATTTCTTTTCCGTCTAATGCAAGTAAAGCTGTTTCGCCTCGCCATATTCCATGTTTTACAGCATATGGAATAGCTTCATCAGCAATGTAACGAACAGCCCAACCCGGTTGCAAATCCTTAATCTTTAATTTGCCTGTATCTAATTCGTCTGTTATGCCAAGCATTTTTTTTCCCGCAGAATTAATGTACTGACTTACATAATCAATACCTGAAATACCCACAAAATCGGATGTGGATTCTAAAATGGTATTAAGCAGTTGACTTCGTTTGAGTAAAAAATCCAATTGTTGTGCACGATGTTTCAGCTCAATTTCACTTTTTCGCAACTCTTCCAGCGCTGCATCTTTCTCCTGTTGTATTTCTCTCTTTTTCAATACAGCATCTATTGCATGTGGCAAACGTTTCAGATTATTTTTCATCACATAATCATCAACCCCCTGCTTCAGAAATTCAATAACAACATCTTCTGACAATTCGCCCGAAATAAGAATGAAAGGAATATCAAATTCTTCCATTTCCAACAGTTTAAATGCATGAAGGGCATTAAAACCCGGAAGACTATAATCTGCAATAATTATGTGTGGTAAAAAAGCCCGAATCTGCGGAATAAAATCATGTCGCGAAGAATGAATATGAGCCTCAAACGATATGCCCGATTGAGTTAACTCTTCCAGCATAATATCTGCATCTGCCGGTATATCTTCTAATATAAATATCTTGAGTTTTTTGTTTCCCATTACAGCCATAAAGATAAAAAAAGCCCGCGAATTCATGCGGGCTTTCTTATTTAATAATTTAAAGAAAATATCTCTATGCGGCAGCGCTTACAGGTATGTTAACTTTAAGTGTGAAATAAGTTTTCTTATCACTCAGTTTGCGAAAATCATATTCAAATTTGTTGGCTGATTTGCGCGCTATATCAAATAAGCCTAAACCCGCCCCGCCTTTATCGCTGAACTCCATATTGGACATCAGCTCTTTGTATTTATCTCTTATTTCGTCTGGCTTCAGATTATTAATATGTTCAATTTTTTCTTTCAAATAATCGGTTTTGTCATTATTCATCATGTTTCCGGTGATGATGAAAAAGCTATTCTCATTTCTGCCAATAAGCAGAATAGACGATTCGTGGTCTTTACCTTTTTCGGGCTCTGCGTGACGACTTACATTTTGTAAGCACTCCACCAAAACATTAAAAACCTTTTTCTTTATTTTTTTCCCCTCTTCAAAACCAATCATTTTGGAGTCGACCATAGCAATAAGCTGGTCAGAGGTTTCTTCGTTGATATTGTCTTTATAGGCAAGCAGCAACTGGTTTTCAACCATCATGCGCTCAATACCATATATCTGGTCAACAAGTTTAAAGTACTTGTTGTGTTCTGGGTTATTCTGTGTGGGCATACAGTATAACGATTATGTTAATTCGGGACTAAAACTATCTATAAAATCGATACTTTAACTGAATTCGTCTAAATAATGTTTCAACATTTAATTCTGTGCATATCAAAACCCGGGAATGGCATAGAAGAAAACTGCAAAATAATGAAGGATGCTTCCTGCCAGAACAAACAAATGCCAGATGCTGTGGCTGAAGGGCAAAGTTTTCCATTTGTAGAAGATAAGACCCGACATATAAAACAATCCGCCAAGCGAAATTAAAATCAAACCTCCTGTTTGTATGTGTTCAACAGCCGGACCATAAAAAAAGATAAACAGCCAGGCCATAAACACATACAGCGAAGTTGAAAACGTTTCAAATCTTCCGGTAAAAAACAGTTTGAAAATAATTCCGCCTGCTGCCATAGCACCCATTATTAAGGCAAACATTAATCCTCCGCTGTGTTTCAGGTTCACGAAAAGAAAAGGCATATACGAGCCAGCTATCAAAACATAAATAGCGGCATGGTCAAATACGCGCAGTTTTAGTTTTACGTGCGGTTTGTGAAAGCTATGATAAAGTGTAGAGGCTGTGTAAAGTACAATCAGTGAACCCCCGAAAATGCTTACCGCAACTAAATGCGAAAACTCATCAAATCCAATGGATTTATAAAGTAATGCAATAAGCCCGATAATACTAAGAAACAAACCAGCTCCGTGGGTAATACTGTTTACCAGTTCTTCATTTTTCGTTTGCGGATGGTCGTTTAATTTCATGATGTGAGTTTATGCGGGTACTACTTTTTCAGCCTGTTTTCTTACTTCATTAACCAATCCCGGATTTTTTAAAACCGCTGACGCGGTTATTAATCCGGCAAATAATGCACCTCCGATACCAACCGTAACAACATCTTGTCCGGTGAGAAAAAGATTTTTTACAGGAGTATGCGCTCTCAAAAATTTATGTCTGAAACGGTCGGTGGTGTGGTCAATTCCGTAAATCTCACCACTTGCATACGAAGTAAAATGTTTAGTAGAAAGGGGAGAAGACAATTCGTAAAAATCAATCTTGCCTTTCAGTTGAGGAACAGTTTTATAAAGTTGTTCCAGCAAACGGTTCGAGAAATTCTCTTTCAGTTTTTCATATTCATCACCACGTTTTTTCCAACGTGCATCTTCCCAGTCTTTAAACCATTCGTAAGGAGCAAGGGTAATAATTTCAACAGTTGATTTTCCGGGATAACGATTTTCCCAATCTGGATCTTTGGCAGAAGGAAATGAAATATAAACCACAGGAAATTCTTTACTCGGGTCAGCAATAAAATCTTTAACCGCTTTATCGTGATCGTAATGCGGATAAATCCAGTAGTTGGCATTTCCAAGATTAAGACTTTTCCAGCTTTCTTTTATGCCGATGTAAAGACAAACGTGTGCAACCGATGGCTGCACCAATTTCAATTTTTCACGCATCCCGTGTTTGTCGGCAACCTCATTGTTTACCAGATGTCCGAAAGTGTTTTCAATTCCTGCGTTGCTGATAATAATAGGAGCAAACAGTTCGCTTCCATCCTCCATTTTCACGCCAACAGCTTTGTTGCCTTTGATAATAATTTCCTGAACGCCTGCGTTTACATATACTTCACCACCCGCGTTTTTTATAATCGGATAAATAGTTTCTGCTATGCGTTGCGAACCGCCAATCGGATAGGCGCCACCATTGATATAATGTTTTGCCACCATGGCATGAATAGCAAAACTGCTCGATGCAGGTGGCAAGCCGTAATCACCGTATTGTCCTGCAAGTACGCCAATCAACTCTTTGTTTTTGGTAAGGCTTTGTAAAACTTCTAATGTTGTCCGGTCGCTTTGTTTTAAAAATGCTGGCTTAAAAAATAATCCGGCAATGCTCCCCAAAAACGGGGGCAGAGCCCGCTCGCTGAAAAAATTCGCTGCGCTGTGCGCTGTTTTATAAATCAGGTAAACATACTCGTCAATTGCATCTTCCTCGCCCGGAAAATATTCCTTCATCTTACTCAGGAAATTTTCTTTGCCCGCCACATAATCGTATTGTTTACCACCAATAACCATTTTGTCATAAACGGCATCCATTTCAGCCCATTTCAATTCGCCATCGGTAACGTAATTGAAGAGTTGATACAAAAAAGTTTTTTCGCGGTTTACTTCGCCAACGTAATGTAAGCCCACATCCCATTCATAATCCCTGCGTTTAAAGACGTGGGTAAAACCACCTGCCACATAATGCTTCTCCAGCACCAATACTTTTTTATTCGCTTTTTTAGCAAGAATAGCTGCTGTTCCTAAACCGCCCAAACCCGAGCCAATTACAATGGCATCGTAGTTTTCGCTTGAATGTTGTTTTTTGTATGAAGGCCAGGTTTTTGACATAGTGCAAACTTAAGTTTTTTAGTTGAGGATGAAAATACAATATTTCACGAGGGCCTAAACCAATTTTTTTTCAAGTGAAAACCTATTTCAAAATGTATCGTTCAACGACACACTATATTCCCCCGCCCATGTCAGAACTAAAAAGTCATTACCTGTTCAAGAAACTCAGCAACGATAGGCTGAGCCTCATTTTCAACGGAGAAGTAAACGACAAAATCACAGACGGAATCATTCGTCTCACTGATTTTAATGTCAACAGTCTTGAGGATTTATCAAAAATGCGCAACCGTGTGAACTTCATCATGGTTGAGTGTTTTCAAAATTTGGTGCGCCACGGCAAACCCGATAATAGTGACGGGTTAAACGACAGTACTCTGTTTTCGACCCGCGTAGTAGGTCAGGCAAATTACATCAGCTCCATCAACCTTATTGATGCCAGCCGTGCAAACATGCTCAAAGAAAAATTGAAGCAGCTTAACACCCTGGAGAAAGACAAGCTAAAAGCACTGTACTTTGAAATTCTTGAAAATCAACAGTTCAGCGAGAAGGGTGGCGCAGGCCTGGGGCTTATTGAAATAGCGCGTAAAGCCGGCCAGCCAATTGACCATTCCATTGAGAATGTAAATGATAAATTTTACAATTTCTATCTCTCGCTTAAACTTGCTTCGCGCGAAGAGCTTATGCAGCGCGAGCATGGCGAAACGCTGCGTTTTACACGCCAGTTTGATGATGAGATAAAAAACTCAAACATCCTGATGGTGTATAAAGGCGATTTCTCAAAAGAATCAATCCTGCCCATCATTAATATTATTCAGGAACGCATGTATTCGCCAGACGAAAGCTCACGCGGAAAAAGCCTGTATTCCATTTTGGTTGAACTGCTACAAAACGTTTCGCGTCACTCGTTAGACACCCAAAATAAAGAAGGGCTTTTTATGATTACCTTTCACGACAATACCTACACCATCAGTGCAGGAAACATGGTAACAGCAGAAACAAAAAATGCTCTTACTAAAAAAATTGAAAGCCTTAACAAACTAAATAATTACGAGTTGAAAGACCTTTACAAGAAAACATTGAAAGAAGGTATGTTCAGTGAAAAAGGTGGTGGCGGACTGGGGCTTATTGAATTAGCCCGCGAAAGCAGCGGACATCTTGGATACGCCTTTGACGATACAGATAATAACCTAAGTTTTTTTACTCTAAACGTAACGTTCTAACACATCATGCCAGAAGTAATAAATATACCCGCAACAGAAGATACACCGGCAATAAGACTGGATGCCGGAAAAGGCCAAATAGAAATTTCAGGCAAAGCACTGCCCGAAGATTCGCTGGCATTTTTCAAACCGATTTACGACTGGATTAAAGAATATTATCAGTCGCCACTGGATACCACTGAATTGCATTTGCATTTAGATTACATCAACTCTGCATCAACCCGCCACCTGTTCAACATCATCAGCGGCATGCAGGATTTGATTGATAAACAAAAGAACGCCAAAGTAATCTGGCACTGCAAAACCAGTGACGAAATGATGAAGAACAAAGGCGAAGAATTACAAAGCATTGTAGATATTCCATTTGAAATAAAGGAAAGCTAATTAATGAATTACAGGACTCGTTATTTTATTTACGGAGCCATTTTCGGTTGTTGCTTTCCTGTTATTTCCAGTATAGTAGACGTACTTGCTCAGGGACTTACTTTTAGCATTGATAGTATTATGCAGGTGCAGCGCACCCAGCCTTTGCATTGGGTTATTGACAGCGCCCCGCTTTTTCTGGGAGTGTTTGCCATGCTTGCCGGAATAAAGCAGGATGAGGTAATGCAAATGAATCAAAACCTGGAAAAGAAAGTTCAGGAACGTACACTTGATTTGCATGAAAAAAACAGCGAACTATCACTGGCAC
Source organism: Chitinophaga pinensis (assembly GCA_945861685.1). Classification (GTDB taxonomy): domain Bacteria; phylum Bacteroidota; class Bacteroidia; order SXHM01; family SXHM01; genus SXHM01. Next base: position 8,161 of record CAMAVO010000002.1, read on the forward strand.
AAAAAGACCTGAGCAAGTCACTTGAAAAAATTTCGCAGAGTATCGACTATGCGCAGCGCATACAAATGGCATTGATTTCAAATGCCGAACAAATGAAATCGGATTTCCCGGGTTCGTTCTTTTTATTTCGTCCGCGCGATGTGGTAAGCGGTGATTTTTTATGGTACCATCGCTCCAATGGTTATGTGTATGTGGCAGCAGTAGATTGCACAGGGCATGGGGTTCCGGGAGCTTTCATGTCATTGATAGGCTACTGCCTGCTCAATAAAATTACCAGCGAAAACAAACACATTGGCACTGCCGAAATTCTGGATACCATTCACATTGAAATTCAAAAAACACTAAATCAAAAGCGAGATTCAGAAGTGCATGACGGAATGGAAATGGCTCTTTGCCGTATTGACACCAAAAACAAAACAGTTGATTTTTCAGGTGCAGGAATGGGGCTATGTTATATAGGCGCTAATGGCGAAATGCGTGAAGTAAAAGCCGATTTCTTTAGTCTTGGCGGTTTCCACTTCAAACCTAATTTTAAATATTCCACACAAACTATTTCGTACCAGGCAGGCGATCGCTTCTGCATGTTCAGCGATGGTGTTACCGACCAGTTTAATGATAAAGACGAAAAGTTTGGATTAACCCGTTTGCGTAAAAATATGGCATTACACTCAAACAAACCAGGTGCCGATCAGGAAAAATTATTTGCCGCTGAAATAGATAATTGGAAAAAATCTACCCGCCAGTTAGATGATATGATGTTGGCAGGAATAGCCTTGTAAATTACTTCCCTCCATTAGCAGCATCTGCTGCCGTTGCTGCTGTCATTGAAGCGAGGTCGCGGTCAAACAGATAAAGTCCGCCACGATCTTCGCCCAGCAATTCTAGTTTATCAAGAATAGTCATAGCTTGTTTCTCTTCTTCAACCTGTTCCGAAACATACCATTGTAAAAAGTTGTGGGTGGTATAATCTTTTTCTTTCAGGCAGGCATCAACCAATTTATTGATTTCGTGAGTTACTGCTAATTCGTGTTTCAGTAAATCTTCAAAAACTTCTTTTACGTTTTTAAATTTTGCTTTTGGTGCTTTTGAACCACCAACAGCAGCATGCGACCCCCGCTCGTTTATAAAATGAAAAAGTTTAAGCATATGCACACGCTCCTCATCAGCTTGTCCGTAAAGAAAGCCTGAAACTCCGTTCAGTCCTTTTGCCTCGGCCCATGAAGCCATGGCAAGATAAAATTGTGATGATTCAAACTCTAACTGAACCTGTTCGTTCAGCAGTTTTTCTATATTTTTTGATAACATGATTGATTTTATATTTGGCAATATTAACAAAATCAAAATTAAAATGTTTAAATCTTTGCAACCACTGCCTGAAATTCTTTCAGGTAAAAAGGTTCAGAATACGCAAGGTTGGCAAACTGTTTTTCTTTATAAGCAGCATGTGCCAGCGTTATCATATTCTGTGCCGAGGGCAAAAACTCATCAAAGAAATAGGTATTGGCTTTAGGTGATAATACTGGTTTGCATTTAGTAGCTCCATTACCGAAAAACAGCAGTTTATACTTCTTCAGCCAATCGCTGTAAGAAGCGGCATCGATTATATCGGCAGAGGGCGGACGCACTTCGTTCAGGTCTTTGTCAAAGAAGGCAGTATATACTTCCATTCTGCGGGCATCTATCATAGGACAAAGCAATACATCGGGTTGGAGGAATAAATTTTCCACATCGCGTAAATGAAGAGCGCCTGCTGCCATGGCTTTTAAAGTGCTGATGGCAATCAAGGGAATATTCAGCGCATAACAAAAGCCCTTGGCTGCCGACATGCCTATTCTTAAGCCCGTATAAGAACCAGGACCACAACTAACTGCAACAGCATCTAACTGGCTGTATTCTGTGTTAGTTTTTTTCATTAAGGCATCAATCAATACCGTTAGTTTTTCGGCATGGGCAAAGCCGGTAGCATCCTCTTCCACTCCTGCAAATTTTGCGTTGTTGTAGCTTAAAGCAACGGAGCAAACTTCGGTAGCGGTTTCTATGTATAATATTCGCGGCATGGTGTGGTTTAAAAAAGCAGAGCGTCCCGATAACCGAAACGCTCTGCGCAAAATTAGATTATTACAACAATTATTTCACGCTTAGTTTTTTGGTGATTTTGTTATTGTTTTTCAAATCATTGATAGTTACAAAATAAATACCTGCACTCAGGCTGCTTACATCAACAGCAAGTTTATCGCTGAAGGAAGAAGAGCTTGCAATGATATTTCCTGAAATGCTGATAATATCAACCTGGTACTCGCCTGCTTTTGACATGTAAATGTTTACCAAGTCATCAGTAGGGTTAGGGAATACAAGAGCCTTCAATTCGTCTTTTACAACAGTTGGCTTATCAACATTGGTGTAGTTCTGTGTGTAGATAGGCAGGTTGATATGTGTTGGGTATTCCGGTGCAAAAGCCACACGCTGAACAGCTACACGAGGGAACATATCCACTCCCTGGAAACGGTAGCTACGACCATCACCCGGTTTTCTGCGGAAGAAATCACCCGGTTCGATAGGAATATTAGGATTAACCTGAAAACGAGTATAGATGCTGCTTGAAATCAGGATTTTCATTTTGTGACCGTGTCCGAATGTGTAAGCAATAGGAGGCATCGGGAAAACGTATTCGTAAATTTTTCCTGCTTCAATGTTAGTGAAAGGAGTCTGGTCATTAGGATACGGGAAGTTCAAATCCATCTCAGGATGATCTACCAGATTACGAACATAATCTCTTGCACGTGCGTTTACACAACCTTCAATTACAAAATACTCGTGTCCGTCAGGATAGACGTCAATTACACGAACCATGAAATCGGTATCGGTTGGGTCGCCTTCTGCAGCCCCACCCGGATTGGTTTTAGCATACAATCTTACGTGCGGGAAACCAATCACGCACATTGAATCCACTACCGGTTCTGAGCTGTATTGCAATACGCCCTGACGGTCTATAGTATAAGAGGCATAACGCTCGTCTTTGATATTGAACTGACCTTGTGAAGTACGTTCTCCATCAGGTGTGCGAACAATCATATTAGAACCTCCGATACCATAAATAGGATCATCGGGGTCGTGTACGAAAATGTTAACACCTTCATCTTCTACTGGTGCTGTTTCGTTCAATGTTCCATCAGCGTGCAGGAACCAATCGTGTCTTTCAATTGCTGATTCGGGAAGAGGGAAGGTGTCTGATTTAAACCAGTAGCATCCTTTGCCTTCATTCTCAGGCATACCATCATCATTTGGGCCTATTACATAAAAACGTACGTTAGCCACATCTGTTTCATCCGAGAAATCGCGGTAAGGAATAGTTACGATAGCTCCCGAGTCTAAGCCTGGAATAACAGGGTCTCCAAATGCAGGAAAATCGAACACAGTATCCTGAACATTTCCACCAATACTTATCTCGGCTTTAATATTAGTGAGACCGGAGGTTCCGTTTAATAAACCTAGCAGCTCATTAAAACTCATCACATAATCCTCAGAAGGAACACGCACTTTAATTAAACCGTTGGCAACAACATTTTGCCAAGACGTATTTTCAGGAATAACACATTTAGGTTCGCCCAGGTAATTATCGTTTTGATAGTTGAGGTTGTAACGGAACCATGCGATAACCTCTGATGTTAAGATTTTGCTGATAGGAGTGTTGGTAGCAGAAACTTCATCAAAGTCAAAACCAAGCAGGTCGCTGATGTTATCAGGATAAGTTCTGTCGCCTGTTGTTTTTGAACCGATGGTTTGGTGAGCCCAAGGACCGATTACCAGTTTTTGTTTTTTGTTGTTACCATGTGCAGGGTCAATGAATTTGCGCATGAATGCCCATGTTTCAATTTGTCCGTCAATGAAAATATCCCACCATCCGGTTAAGTGATAAGCAGGCACGTCCATGTTACTGTATCGGCTGAAAATGTCCTGACCAAGTACATCACCGGGTTGTTCCATTTTGCAATTACCTGCTGAATCAATCATTCCACGGCTGGCATCCATATCTTTTCTGCCTACCGAGTTTGGATAGTATCCGCAAGGGCCAATGTTTCCGTTCTGATCTTCGTAGCGCATAGAAACAAAGTGGTCAATGGCGAGTGCTGCTGCATCAAATTTGTTTTCCTGATAGCTCTGCAAGATGTTGTTTACATACATTGATTTCGGAAGATCGTAATCTTTAGAAGTATGAATATTATTCTGCATTTCGTTGTCAATGTCCATGAGGTCATCATCGGTACCGGTGAAGATTTGTCCTTTGAGCCAGCCTGTTACAAGACGGTCGCGCAACACCCCGTTCTGGAAGCCGGTGCTTTTAAAGAACTCGTTAGGGGCAACAATAGGAAGCAGGGCTTTTAATCCGGGAGCAGAAGGGTCAATTTTATGAGCTGCTGCTGCCTGATATTGATTGTAGCCAAGAGCTGAGCCACCAAACATGGCAATCCAACCGTTTACCACAAAATCGTTGGTATCTGCAATGCCATCCAAGTCATAATCGTAATCGCGTTTAAAATCGTTTACAATGTATTTGATGGTGTTGTATCCATCTTCGTGACGGTTACCGTTTTTAGGGTCGCTTGGATCTGTTTCGTCCAAGACGTGCTGCCAGTTTGCGTGGTAGGTATTTTTTTCCCAGCCATCGCTTTGCAGCGGAAAGTAAACACCTTCAGAGGCATAACGTCCGCGCATATCCTGAACAGAGAAGGCATATCCTAAAATAGAAACCAATGAACCTACGGGGTCGTTTCCATCTCCTTTGTCGTAAGGGGTACGCTGCAGAATCATTGGTAGTTTGTAGGGATTAGCATTTGCTGTACCAATGGTATCGCCACCGCTGATGGTGTAGGTTGAATCATACAGAATAAGTTGTGTGCCTTTGCGGATGAATTCAATGGGGAGCACTTCCATACCAAAAATGGGCTGGTCGCTGATTACTACCATAAGACAATCCTGGGTGATGGGAAGATAAATATCTGTCATTAATTTAACACCATCGGGCATTTCCATCGGGAGGGTGATGGTGCTGGAGAGTTCGCTGAAATCGTCAAGCTTTCCGTTGTTTTCCCAAGGTTGCTGGGCTGAAACAGTGGGCAAAATGCTGCAAAGAGTAAGCAGTGTGAGTAAGATTTTTTTCATTGCGTATTATGAATTAGTTACTGCAATATTATGATTTAATTAACTGAAAACAAATTTTTGGTTTTTAGCGGGACAGGTCAGACCGAAACGGGCAGGATGGAAAGGTTTATGTGTGGGGAGAACTTAGGGACAGTTTTTGGCATTTTAGGAACTGTTTAAAACAGTTTAGGAATGGGTTTGGAGAATTTAGGAATAGGCTTGGACGGTTTAGGAATAGTTGGGAAGGGTTTAGGAAGCTGCACTGACGTTTGAGGATATGTTGCGGACTTTTGAGGATGGATTGCAAACGATTTAGGAATTGATACTATGGTTTACGGAATTGTCATTATGGGTTTAGGGGTTATCATTATGGGTTGAGGAATTGTCACTAAGGGTTTAGGGATTGGTGTTAGGGGTTTAGGGATTGGTGGGGAAGGGTTAGGAGAAGGTGTTTTTTGCCACAGATTGCACAGATTAACACAGAACGAGGAGTTGTTACACTGAGGAGGAGGGATAGAAAGGGAATAGAAAGTTTCTTTACTTTTCTTTGCTTGCCCAAAGAAAAGTAACAAAAGAAAAGGCACCACGCTGAAAAACCACAGGCTTGGTCTGTCGCACGGGCAGCCTTGCTTGCCGACCAACCTGTGGTTCGCACTCAGCGTGGACACCTGCCCACAGGCGATGGACGCGAGGTTGAGTTGATGGCAAAAGACAAAAAGAAACCACACTATTGATGTGGTTTCTTTTGCAGCACGGTTATGTTTTAGATTGTTTAATTCTATTCATTAACATTTCTATGCTTTCATAGGTATGAATAGCTATGTTTTCAAGCGCATTTATACGCGTAACCTCATGTCCATTTTTGTTCTTCTCTCTGCTCATTGTTGTTATACAATCAGCATTAAGTGTAATCAAATGTTCATTTGACTCAGAACTGGTTACATACTTTCCGGAAAATCGAATTATTTTACACATGGTAGTTTTTTATTTATTGATTATTTGGACTTCATAGTTTAGTTTTTTGATGATTTGGTTCATTACTTCTGTATAGCAAGCACGGATGAGTTTACCGTCTTTTATTGTAAGAACTAAATTTGGGAACTCCATATCAAGAGGGATTGGGAGTTTATGACGTTTAAGAAACTCGTAACGTGCAATGATGATGCAGTTTGATTCGAGCCATTTCTTTTTTGACGACATGATTACCTGCTCGATTGATTTTTTATCGGGCATAAGGCGGGAAGGCTTGCAGCCCCCGTTTGATGATATATTAAATTCTGAAATTTGCATTTTATTGTTTTTTATTGTTAATAAATTTGAAACAGTGCCGCGCACCGCATAGACGAGGTTTAAGTAAACCTGAATAAAAATAAATGACGAATTTTTTAATGACGATCTCTGAACAAACCCGTAGGTTTGTTTCTAAATACTCCATCAGCAAATTTGCTGAGGTTGACGGTCTACGTTAGCTGAACGTTTTTTTCTTATTCAGCTCTTCGGCCTAGTTGCCGGAAATTATGTCTCTAGTTCGTACAGCAGTTTTGCTGTATCAATAGTCACTCTGCGCATTTACTGCGTGTCTAGTGTAAGGCTATTGCCTTCACATTACTAACTCAACGGGGCTGAATACGAGTGCTATATCCAGCTCGCAGGACCCGCCTGCTAATCGTAAGCATTGGCACTCCAACGCTACATAAAAGATTTATGGTTTTATGATTTGACAACAAATATAAAACAGAAAAAATTAAAATACAACAAAGTGATAAAAATTATTTTTAATTGAGCGGGTTAAAATCAGGAGCGTCAGGGCCCGCTTTGTACATATGCTGTTCATCATGGAAGCAGAAGCGTTAGGATTACAGCATCAAGGCACCCAAAGGAGAAACTGAATATTGCAAAATATTTGGATAGATGTCTGAAAGTGTTTCAATGAAATCTTCTCTGAATGTAATTTCAGGTCTTGGCGCTGTGATGTTTTCCATTGAATTGCTGTTCCGATTTTTTGATGTACTATAATTAAATGTTGGAAAGCTATCGCCTTTGAGTTTATTATTACTCCAGTGTAATGCCTGCAGATTTCGAATATTGTCATCACCACCTTTGCTAACAGGGAAAATATGGTCAACACTCCAACCGTATTCGGTTTGTTTGCCATGCTCAGTTCTTTTAATTATTGCCCCAAAGTCATCCAAGCGATATTCATTTGGGTCAAGGTTTTTATCTATTAAGGCTGATTCCCAAATTGTATTTAGTTTGTCTGTCATAGTATTTGTTTTAGTTAATAAGTCACAAAGGTGAGTGTTTCGTTAATTCATTTTTTTTCTTTGCCACGGCAGGCTATTCTTTGCAACGAAAGCACATCATCATACAGGTTTTTTTTCTTTTGATATTCATTGATAAAGTCAGGACTAATCTCAAACTCCTTATAGCTTGAATATTTGGGGTCTATTAATAAATGTAATTTCTTCTTGTTCTGATGATAGCAGGCAACATTCACCAATACACTTCGTGAAATCTGAACAAGATGAAACCCAATATTATCAAGTTCCAAGCAAAACTGAGACATTGTTAATTTGCCTCTGTTGACGGTAATAATATCGCTTTGATACAATACACCCTCTATATTTTTAATTACAGATTTCAGATATACATCTTTCTTTTTTTTGTTAGCAATTACACATATTACATCCGTTGGTTTAATCAGATAGGTAAGAGGTTTGTGGTCTTCAGATGCGTGTACCTGAATCGGGAGGGGATTTAAAAGAAAATTATACTTCTCTAATTCTGTTTGCACCAATTCAAAAAGGTATAGTGTCCAATACTTTTTATTAGTGCTTAACTCACTCTTTAACTCCCGTATAGTTTTGTTTGCTACTGAAAGTTTCTTTATGAGTTTAATATTTTCATTTTTATAATCTTTCATTACTTAGGAACAGGGTGTTGAGATTTTGATTTTCGTCTGTCATGTTTTTTAGTGATGGTGTTGCCCAAAACTAAGGAATAAATTGCAAAGTGTTTATGCGGCAGGATGCCGGTTAAAGGAAGCGTAGCGGGACTCTACGCTTAACACACGCTACGAGCAACGGGGGGCAAAGAGCCTCGCGCGAGCGGGTAACGTGTCTTAAAAGTAAATTGAAATTAAAAGGACCACTTTACTTTTACCCAAAATTATTTATGCCTTTTCAGAAACCAGAGTTCATAAACCTAAATGAAATGCCATTAGCAAGCTATACAATCATTTATCGCATTAATGATTGCTATTCAGTAAAGGAATTATCAAAGTTCCACAGTAAGTTTCAATTGCTGTTTCAAAAATTTGAAAGCAAAATACAGCAAATGAATCTACTCCTTATTGATAGTGTATTCCCTAACATACTTGCTGATGTTGCCTTAGAAGTTCTTGTGAATAAGATTGAAACCTTTAATCAATACATTAATTCAAAAGAAAAAATCAAAATTATTGACACTCAACAGGAGAGGAGTTATTTCAAGTATAAACTCTACAATTTTATTCATTTATTACTCTATTCAGAAATAGCTTTGAATGAACTATGTAATGGAGAAACTTTTATGAATAAAGTTTATTGCTTTATAAATGACACTGGAGAATACGAATTTTATTCAGCCTTGGAAAGAAATAAACTGCAACTCCTATTGCTAAAGAAGATAAAACTTGAAATAGATTTGAAGTCATCATCTATTACAAAGCACCAAGTTAAATTGTGCTTAAAGATTAGAGTAGGTTAGAATAATCCTCTAAAATTTATTGCTTCTACTTTACAAATATCTTCAAGTCTTCCATTCTTGTAAAAAAACTTAGGCTCCCTTTTTAGATCAAATACTCTGTATAAATAGAAGTCGCTATTTTTTATCTTAGAAAATTCATTTTCTTTTTTTGAAAAGAAAATAGGTGTGTCTATACCCGACTTTGTGCTTTTTACTTCAATGTAAATATTACTTCCGTTAATATTTTTTGAAAGAATATCATAGCCCGCTCCATCACCCTCTTCTTTTGACACCCAAACTATTTGCTTCGCTAATTTTGAAAAGCCTAAATTTGACAATCTCCACTTTTCGTAATCAAAAACTAATTGCTCACCTGCATCTCCAGTTGCTCTGTTTCTCTGCTCAATTTCTAAATAATTGCGTTTAACTACCCTGTCAAAATTAATAGTGGGTTCTTTTATTTTTTTTGGCTTAGGAGGTTTTTCTTCCCAGTTTTTAAAGTCTACTTGTTTGGGCGTAGTAACCTGTGCGGTTGCAAACGACATAAACTCTTTTTCCAGATTTTTATTTCTTTCTAAATATTCTAATATTACTTGTTCTGTTAATTTTTGAAAGTTACCATATGGCGCATATCCTTTAATATGTGGTAAGCCTATTTTATATAAGATAGCACTTATATTTTGGTGCTTATTCTCAAGCGACTTATGTGACCTATTTAGTAAAGGTTCTATTTTCCTTCTGTGTTCGCTTTTATTAAACGGTATTCCGTCTAATTCTAAAAGAAGCATTTCAAAATAATTAGAAACAATTATTTCGTTTTCTGCTAGTGTCCAATCTTCTCCCATATAAAGTGGATTTTAAATGCAATAATAACAATTCAGATTTATATTCTTCTTTTGATGCGGGACATATTGTAGCTGCGGGTTTGGGTGGAGTGGATGTCCATAGGGCAAAGATACTATGTATGGTGTTTGGTAATGGAAAGGGCTCTCGCCAAAGGCGAGACAGGTGAGGGACAGGATGGGCGGGGGCGAGCCCCACCCCAACGACAATGATTTTTTAACATTTGTTAACACAATAAATCTGTGTTGTTTTTCGTTATCGGATTAAGAACGGGTTTAACCGTTTTGTGCAGAAAACTGAATAACGAACCTTTTTAAATTTAAAACATCATGAAAACAATTGAGTATCTGAAATTCGGGAAAACAAGCATAACCCTGCATAATGCTAAGATTATAGCGTTGGTGATACTGGGTTTTGAACGCAAGGAAATAGCTGAAAAGCTTGGAATTGCTGAGAGTACGCTTAATACGGAGATGGGGATTTTGTTTAAGAGTTTGCAAGTTAATAATGCTGCGAGGCTGGCAGCAGTTGCGGTGGAGAATGGCTTTGATACTAAGGGAAGGTTTAAAAGGAGGAGGATTTTGTGAAGGTTTTTGATTAGTGGTTTTCTACTAATTGAAAAGTTGTAATGGAAAAGATGTGATGGAGGGTGGTGGTTTTTGGGGGAACTTTGGGGTGGAAGTTGGAGGATGGAAGTTGGAGGATGGAAGAGAACAGGAATAATGAATGTCGAATAAGGATTAACGAAGTAAGAAGTAAAATAAATAATAAGAGCAGAGTCGGCAATATTGAGATTGCTTCACCCGCAGGAAGCGGGTTCGCAATGACGGAAGGAAGAATGAATGTTGAATAAGGAACGATATTAAAAATGAGATGCTGAAACGAGTTCAGCATGACGGAAAATAAAACTACTTCAAATACCACCCCGGTCTGCGACCACCCCTCCTTGAAAAAAGGAGGGGAATGAAAAAAAGAAAAATATGAAATGATTTCTACGCACATTAACTATTCAATTTAATTGTTTAACCGTTGGGAGGCAAAAAAGCCCTGCATAGTCAGGGGCTGACTGACACAAAAAGTAGAAATCATGAGTAACTATAATTTTTCAATGGCGGTGCTTTATACAGTGTGCCGCTTAGCATGGCAGAACTGCCTAAACAATGTTGCGGTGTTTGCAGCACGCAAAGGATTTTACAACGCTGCTTATATAGCTGCACGCATGGCAGAAATAGATGCTGCCGAAAATCTGCCTGACGAACAGGCGCGGGATGATGCGCACGAAACGCTGCGCATACAGTTGAAGGTGAAAGCGGGAATATGCCGCGAATACTGGAATTATCTGGAGCGGTATATTGTATCGGCTTATGTGAAAGCCGAGCGCAAACCCAAAACGGAAGCTGCCGGAAAAGACCAGTATGACCTTGGCGGAGAGAGTGACTGGGATATGATTGCACTGATGATGAGCAATGCTTATCAGTTTATATTGGATAACAGTGCTGTGCTTGCCATAAACTTAGAAACCGGAACACCGGATAATATGCCTGCAGGTTTTGCTGCTGAGTTTCTGGGTATCAAGAATGATTTTGATACTGCACACTTAGCTTTTTTACAAGCAGAAGAAGGCGCGCAAACAGGAACACAAACCAAAAGCGATGCGAATGATCTGATTTATGAAAAGATGCGCCTGATGATGGATGATGGTGTAGCGTATTTTAAAAATAATGCTGCGGTGAAAAAGCAATTTGTATTGGTGAATTTGCTTGAGTTGGTTGGTACACCGGGCGAAAGCGGACTATTAAAAACAGGAACGCTTAACAGCGGAAACACATTGAATTTGTTTAAAGAAGAGGATTTAGAAACTGACAGCGCGTTTAAAGCAGACTGTACAGATGGTCCGAGCTTCTGGTTGTTTTCGGCAAACAGCGAGCTGGAAGGTTTCAGCGGTCCGGGTGTTTATGTTACCAACGCCAATGCGGATACATTTACATGGGCTCAATTGGGAGGCGAAAAACCTTTTGTAAACTGCTATAACCCGAACGGTGTGGTTATCAGCTATGAGGTAAAGGTGATTTAAGGCAAAAAACGAAGTGCTTCTCTTGTTGGCATTGTGTAAATCCCTCTTGCATTGGTTAGTTGCAAGGGGGATTTTTTATATGGCCTTTTCTTCGTACTTTTGCAAGGTAGTATATCTCCATGAAAAATCTGATTCTAAAATACATAAGCATCTGCTGCTTTGTATTGTGCTCTGTTTTTGCGCAGGCACAAAGCCCTTCTGTTGTTACAACGGGAGCAGACGAGCTTCGCATTCTCTCCTGGAATATCTATATGTTACCCAACGTATTTTTTCCTAAAATAGGACAACTGGAACGGGCTGAAGCGATTGCAGAACAACTGAAAAATGAGGCGTATGATGTAATTGTTTTTCAGGAAGCGTTTGAAAAAAAGGCAAGAGAAATTTTGTGGGAAGGCTTGAAAGAGAAGTTTCCTTTTTCGACAGGGCCGGGCGATGGAGGTTTTCTTAAATTGAACAGCGGTGTATGGATTTTGAGTAAGCTGGAATTTACTTCGGTTGCCACTATTGAATTTAACACCTGCAAAATTGCGGACTGCATATCTAAAAAAGGCGCGATACTTGTTGAGCTGACAAAAAACGGAAAAATCTTTCAGGTGATAGGAACCCATTTACAGGCCGAGAATTATCCGGAAGTGCGCAAAGAACAATTTCAGGATATTGCTGAAAAATTGCTGAAGCCTTATGAAAAAGAAAATGTGCCACAGTTTATTGTTGGCGATTTGAATACAATGCCCGAGGAAGCCGGATACTGCGATATGCTTACACTATTAAATGCCGAAGATTGTGCTCCACGTAAAACAAAATCGTGGCTGAAAGACCTTGGAACCTGGGGCGGAAGAGAGAACGATTTGTTTAAGGCAGATGCTAACCGTACTCCGCAGCTGCTGGATTATATTCTTATAAAAGAAAACGGGAAATGCTCGGCATGGATTGACCGCACGATTGAAGTTATTCAACAGGCCTGGGATAAAACCAGAACCAGAAAAGACCTGAGCGACCACTATGCCGTGGCTGCTGTAATACGCTATTAATTACTAAATTTAAATACCGAAATGAGAAAACTGATTTTCCTCTTTATTGCATTTTTTGTAGCCCTTTCAAGTGTTTGGGCGCAACCCATGCCTGCACACACCGAACTGTTTGATAAAATGATGGCTTCCATTGCCAATGTGAAAACATTGAAATTCCGATTAGTAAAAAACGAACGGATGGCAAATGGGAAAATGGCTGGCGGTGACCAACAGGTGAAGATGAGTACAACTCCTTTTAAGTGTTACCTGAAAATTGCAAAGCCTAATGCCGGTGCTGAGGTTTTATATATCAGCGGTACAAATAATAACAATGCATTGGTAAATCCAAATGCATTTCCCTATATCAATCTTAACCTTGACCCCTACGGAGATATTTTAAGAACGGATCAGCATCACACTATTCACGAACTTGGTTTTGTTTATACGGGCGAACTATTGAAAGATGCGCACGACCGTTACAAAGAAAAGATTGATGAGTTTATGAAAAACGAAGGAATTATAAAATGGGACGGCCGAGATGTTTATAAAATTGTGTTGGATAACAAAGAGTACAAATATGTTGATTACACGGTGCTGGCAGGAGAAGATTTAATAAAAATTGCCCGCAAGAAAAAGGTGGGTGAATACAATCTGATGGAAATAAACGGGATGAAGAATTTTACTTCTGTAAAAGCGGGACAGGTGATTAAAGTGCCTATCACGTATGCTAAAAGAATTGTAGTTTACATTGACAAACTAACCTATTTGCCCATTTATCAGGAGCTTTATGACACCAAAGGTTTGATGGCTACTTATGAGTACCATAACTTAGTGGTAAACCCTGTGATAGCTCCCGAAGAGTTTACAAAGGGTTACAAAGATTACGGATATTAATCATTTTATCGCAAAACTTTAGGTCTGCATACAACTGCATTGACTGGCACTTTCGCAGCAACATGAAACTTCCGCTGCTACTTCTTTTTTTCCTCTTCCTCCACACCGCGCTATGCGCTCAACAAGTCATACCCAATATCCCCGAAGCCTTTCAAGCCATCCCCAACCAGCAGCCCCGTATCTGCCATTTTAAAAGCTGCATAAAAACACCCGCAGGAGGTCACCTCCAGGGCATACAAGGCTACACACACGATACCCGCACCTCTTTCATCATCACCGGCAGCGCCTCCTCCTTTTCCTATTATATAACCGCTCCCGAAAAAGGAGATGCCACCCTTCACAAAATTGCAAATGAGCCCCTGCGCCATGCCGGAGGATGCCAGCTCGCCAACAACAAAGTGTTTACAGGAATTGAAGACAATGCGCAGAAAGACAAATCCGATGTGGTCATGTTCGCTCCCGGAATAAAGCCTGTTGAAACCCTTCTAAAGCGCAGCGGAATTTTTAAACGCTCTACTGCCGTTGCCGTGGGCGCTCTTTACCTCAACGGGAATTACTTAGTAGCCGTTGCCGACTGGGATTCGCGCCACCTGGATTTCTACCGCTCGAGCACTAAAGGCCTTGACTCCGTTGCAACCTATACCGCTTCCGGAAAATGGGGTTCCTACCAATCCATCAACCTGCTGTCCGATACCGCAGGCGCTGTTTTTCTCATCGGCTTTTGCCGCGAAGGAAAAAACAACCGTGCCGACCTGTTCAGTGTTATAAATTACCGGCTCACGCTCCTTAGCTCCCGTTATTTTGAATGCACCAACGGCAGCAGCTTCCGCTATGCCGCAGGCATAGGCATCACCACCGAAAACAAACTCGTTGTTATAGCCTGCCCTCGCAAACTGAAAAAGCGCAACAGCATCAACATCTTTGGTTCAGATGAAGCATTGCCGCTGCGCTTTAAGTAAGTCCTCTCTGTTTACTTTATCGCAAACCTCAGCCCCGCATACACCACTGCTCCCATCCCTGGCCCCCACACCATAGAGGCATCAAAGTAAGGCCCGAAAGGGTCTGCAGCCGCTACAATTGCTCCGCGCTGCATAAAGTTGGTCAGGTTCTCGCCCCCGAGGTAAACCTCAAAGCGTTTGAATTTTTTGGTCACCTGCGCATTGATGGTAAAGTATGGCGCAGAATAATTTGCACGCTGATATTTCGCAGGGTTTTCCGTTGTTCCCGGAAGTCGGCTACGTCCGAAACGTTGCAACGTTAAATCAAACTTCCATTTCTCAAACCGGGTGAAGTATCCAAAGTTCAGCAGCATTCTTCCCGCTGTGGTCATCGGTTTGCGCATCAATGTTCCCGCATACGTACTGCGCACATCGTAGTATTTATAAGCAGCTTTTACTGAAAACTGTTTCAGCGGCTCTATCGCAGCTTCTACCTGAAAACTGTTGGAATATGATTTGCCATCTAAATTATAAAAGCTCACTTCGCGTGCACTGTAATCCAGATCAACCACCACCTGATTCAAAAAGTTAGTGTAGAAATAATCAGCGCTGATGCTGGCATCTCTTCCGAATAAACGAAAACTCTGACTCAGCGAAACCCCATAGTTCCATGCAATTTCGGGCATCAGTTTTTCTTTAACAATCACCGTGCGCGCACTTGCCAGCACCGAAGCATTTTCGGCAAAGGGGTTGGCTACACGAAAACCTCTTCCTGCCGCCACACGAAAAATAGTTTCTTCGGCAATGTTTATCTTAATGTTCACGCGAGGGTTAAACATAAAGCCATACAGGTTGTGATAATCACCTCTTACACCCGCAACAAACGAAAAAGTTGACATGTTGTTATAACTGTACTCCGCAAACGCACCCGGCACAATTTCCCTGCGCGTGAAAAGTGAATCATTGTACGTTTCCACAAAATCATCCAGCAAAAAACTAACCCCTGCGCGTATCTTATTATCACCATTCACCACCTTATCCTGATAAATCAGATTAGCATACAACGTTTTTTCCGTCCCTGAATACCTCTTCAACCCGAACAAAGAATTCATTTCGTGATAGCGCACCGAAGTGATTAATCCCAAGCTGCGGTCGAGGTTTCCGGGAAACATCAATCCTGTTTTGTTGCTTACCTCCAATTGTTTGGTCAGCACTTTTATCAGGTATTTTTCCATCGCGCTATGCCCCGAATGTTCTTCAAAAGCCTCATCCGTTTGTCCCCCGGTTTTGTTTTCGTAAACACCTTTTATGTTCAGTTGCATTTCAATTCTTTTACCACTGTGATATTTCCAGCGGTTAAAAAAATTGTATTGCTGCTGCCTGGGTGTATCCATAAAACCATCGTGGTTATTATCGTTCTGCCTTAAAACAGTATTGCCATGCAGAAATAACATCGTACTCAGTTTCTGGTTGAATTTTGTTCCGGTATGAATATTCACCTCTCCCCTTCCTCCCGAACTACCGTAAACATTCACAAAAAGTTTATCGGCCTTCTCAGCATCGGGCTTCAGAAATTCAAGATTTATTTGTCCTGCCATCTGCTCATAACCGTTCACCACCGAGCCCGTTCCTTTTGAGACCTGAATGGATTCAATCCATGTTCCAGGCACAAAGCCCAGACCGTAAGCAGAAGACAAACCGCGTATCATCGGAATCATTTCGCCTTGTATCTGCGTGTAGATTCCATCCAATCCCAGCAACTGAATTTTCTTCGCTCCCGAAACTGCATCGGTGTAAACCACATCTACCGAGGCATTGGTGGTAAAGCTTTCACTCAGGTTACAGCAAGCGGCTTTCTGTAATTCTGCTCCTGTTATTTTTTCCGTCAGTATCGGATCAATCCGCGAAAGGAACGTGCTTTGTTGCTTTCCTTCAATAGTTACCTGACTTAACTCAACACTGCTTTTCAGTTTAACGGTGAGAAATGTTTCGTTGGAAATACTAAGCGTGTCGCTTACATAGCCGGTGAAACTTACTACCAGTTTTATCTGCGTTTTTGGGTTTCTGTTCAGCGTAAAATTTCCGTCAATGTCAGTAACGGCACCTTCATTTGTCCCCAGCCAATGCACATTTGCAAAGGAGAGCGGAGCTTCCTGCCTACCGTCAGGCATGGCTTTTTTCTGTTCGTCAATTCCGTAAACAATTCCTTCAAGGGTTTGCGCAAAAGCCAAACCCGGGAAAGAGAGGAAGACAATTAATAGTTTAATAAACCAGTTTTTCATATTCTTTTGTTTTGTCTCGTATCGTCATGCTGAACTTGTTTCAGCATCGTTAAAGTCAAAGACCCTGAAACCAGTTCAGGGTGACGTTAGCCGACAAAAATGTCAGCTACAAAAACAAAAGAGAATCAGATACGAAAAACCGAAACGAGAATAAGAATGTCTTTCCCTGAAATGAGAGGTGGAGCATGAGCGACCTCTACAAGTTGCGTTGTTGCAACTTCAGTAAAAACAAAAACAGCAAGTGTAAAATAATCAACAGCAATATCAAACTTGAAATTGAAATTGCTGACGATGGTTTGAATATCCAACTTAAAGTAGTCGGTAGAATAATCGCAACACTTTGCTTCAACAGCATTAGCGGTTTTGCTTTCTTTTACGCAACAATCAGCACTTTGAAAAAAAGAAATCTTAACCGCGCCACTTACTAAGCAAACCATTTTGTGTGCAGTAATGCCGATACTCAATACGAGCATCAACAGAGCCATTGCAACAGAAAAGTATTTGCGTAAAAAGTTCATTGATACAAAGGTAAACAAATTACTTCGAGAAATGTTTGCGCGTAATCACCTTCAGTAGTTCGCGTTCCAGAATGAACTGTGTGATTTTCTCTACTGAATCGGCAAAAGAATTGTCTGCAAATAGTTCGTTTGCCTTCTTTTCGCTCAGATCAATGGTGTAAAGCAATTGTGAAAACTTGTTGCGGTTATTTTCCAGCATATTCTTTACAACGGGCTTCACCTGCACAAACAATTCATCATAAGCAGTAGCCGTATTTCCTGAAAACGAAATGTCTATTCCGTTGGAAGCAAAATCTTTTTCCACCTGTGCAGCCGTGAGTCGGATGATCTCCTCGTTGTTTTTGTAAAGGGAAAGATTGGTTTGCATTTTTTATTCTACCGCAAAGAGCGCAAAGGAATTCCGCAAAGTTCGCAAAGAAAAAATTATGCTTGCAGAACCAGGCGTTCTACAGGCGTATTTTCAATAATGTGTTTCTGAATTATTTCTTCCACATCACTGAGTTGCACATTGCGGTAATAAACTCCTTCGGGGTAAACCACTAAGGTTGGACCGCTTTCGCAGGCATCTAAACAACCGGCACGTTGTGCGCGTACTTCGGTTTTCAAACCTTTATCGAGCAAAGACTTTTTAAAAGCAGCAACCAATGCCAGTCCGTGCTTTTCACCGCAACTTATGCGTTCACCGGCTGCACGCTCGTTGGTGCAAATGAATATGTGTTTCTTGAATTTCAACTTTGGCGTTGCATTAATTGTTCGGTAAAATCAGTCAGCATTTTTTTCTTTTCAGCAAGGGCGTTTACTTTTTCAAGAGCTGAAAGTCCTTTACTATAATACCTCTGCATTTCTGTTTCAGCCAGTTTTTTCACCTCCAGCAAATGGTAAACTACCTTTACACCTTCTACTTTTTTCTGTTCATTTTTTTCGTTCAGCAAATCATTAAGCTTTTCTGTTGTTGATTCATCAGCCAACTCAAAAGCCTTCAGTAGTAGAAATGTTTTTTTGTTGGAAATAATATCACCACCTGTTTGCTTACCTACTTTTTCTGTCTCGCCAAACACATCCAGAATATCGTCCTGCAACTGAAATGCAATGCCGGTATTCTTCCCAAATTCGTATAAATTCTGTGCATCTTCATCCGTTGCGCCAGAAACCAAAGAGCCCATCTGCAAAGCAGCACCTAACAGCACCGCTGTTTTCAATTCTATCATATGAAGGTAGTCGGCAATGGAAACATTTTTTGCTGTTTCAAAATTCATGTCTAACTGCTGCCCTTCGCAAATCTCCAATGCAGTTTTATTAAAAACAGGAAGCAATTTTTTCAACAGTTCACCTTCATAGGCCGACAATAGTTCATACGATTTAATAAACATCGCATCGCCCGAAAGTATGGCTGTGCTGTTTCCCCACTTATGCCAGACAGTTGGCTTTCCTCGTCTTAGAGGAGCGTTGTCCATTATATCATCGTGCAATAAGGTAAAGTTATGAAACACCTCTAATGCAACTGCTGCATCCAATGCTTTTTCATAATCATCTTTGTACAATGAATAACCCAACAACGCAAGTACAGGACGCATGCGTTTGCCGCCTAATGAAAAGGTATAGGTAACGGGCTCGTATAATTCAGCCGGTTGCTCTGGTATATTTATTGAACATATTTTCTGATTGATTTTCTCTAACAGGTTTTGCATCACAAAACCGTTTAGATAAGAGAAATAAACTGTCCCTGCTCAATCACTCTTTTTAAACCTTCTTCAAATGAGATGGTGTCGCGTTTCAGCAATTGCTGCATCTTTGATGTATCAGGTTGTCTGCGTGTCATATCGCCTTCTGTTAATTCAGGAAGGTGAACAATTTTAGAAGAAGAACCGGTAACTTTAATAATGATGTTGGCCAGTTCCAGAATGGTAACTTCTTTTGTTCCGCCAATGTTTACCACATCATTAATATACATGTTGTTGTAAAAAGCGTTGGTACAGGCTTCAATATTATCTTCAATAAAACAAAAAGTGCGGGTTTGTTTTCCTTCACCATAAATAGTGATGTCGGCATTTTGCAAGGCCGCATAAATAAACTTAGAAATCACAAAGTCTTTGCTTTGCTTTGGTCCATAAGTATTAAAAAACCTGAACACGGTAAACTCCAGGCCAAATTCGCGTTGGTAAGAACGCAGGTACGCTTCGCCCACATTCTTAACAATGGCATAAGGCAAACGTGAGTTTAATGGTGTTGTGTCTTCATTCTGGGGAAACTCAACCGGTTCGCCATATACTTCTGATGAAGAAGAAAAGTAAACACGTCTTACACCTGTATTTTTAGAAAGGTTAAGTATGTTTTTTATTCCCGTAATATCTTCCAGTACCATTACAGGATTAGAAAGCGTACGTTTTACACCAACCAATGCAGCATAATGAAACACATAATCAAAGGTGTAGGCATAAAAAACGCTGGAGATATCTTCAAAGTGATTTACATCGCATTTGATAAACTTTACATTGCGGTAAGGCGAATCAGGAAGTTTTTTAAGCGAGCCTGTGCGCAGGTTATCAACTATAACCACATAATTATCGGGGTCTTCAGCTAATTTTCCGGCTAATGAACTGCCTACAAAACCTGCTCCGCCTGTTACAAGTATTTTTCTCATCGTTTTTTGTCGGGTGGCAAAAGTAAATGAAATTTACTCGGGATTCACCTGCTCTTTAGCGTTTTTTAATTCCTGAAGGTAGAGGGCATCTGAGATATCGGCTCCGTTTTTAAAATAAAATATCCCGCCCCAGTCGTGGGTTAGCTTTTTATAAATGGTTTGAACACCATCTACTTTTACGGTTGTAACAATAAAAGTCTTTCCGGTTTCTGTAACTGTTTCTTCTTTGTAAGAATTGTTTTTCCGCAACTCATATAAGGCTTTGGCTGCTTCTTCCTTCTTGCGGACAGCCTCTTCTTCTTTGGCTTTTATAGCTGCAGCCTCCTGTTCAGCTTCCAGACGTTCGCGTTCCTGTTTTTCGGCAAGTATGCGAGCTTTTTCTTCGGCTGATGCCTTTTCCGCTTCTTCTTTTGCTTTTCTGTCTGCTTCAATTTTTGCCAAGCGGTCTGCTTCTTCTTTTGCCAATTTCTCCTGTTCGGCCTTTATACGGGCTTGTTCTTCGGCTTCACGCTTTTTACGCTCTGCTTCAAGCTTAGCTGCTTCTTCGGCTTTGAAACGGACTTTTGCTTCATCTTCCAGTTGTTTTTGTTGCAATTTCGCTGTGGCAATAGAATCAGCAACAGCCTTTTCTTTTGCTTTCTTCTCTTCCAAAGCTTTCAGTTTTTGGGCTTCTTCTTCTTTTATTCTCAACTTTTCCAAATTGACAAGAGAATCGGCTACGGCTTTTTCGCGGATCTTTTGTTTCTCTAATTGCAATTTTTCCTGTGTGCGTGCATTGGCAATTGAGTCGGCAACGGCTTTTTCACGCATTTTTCCTGCTTTCTTTAATGCTTCGGCCTCGGCTTCTTTTCTTGATTTTTCTTCTGCTGCAAGTTTTATTGCTTCGTATTTAGCATTGGCAATTGAATCAGTAATAAACTGCTGACGGACGAGTTTCTCAGCTTCCGCACGCTTGCGTGCTTGTTCAGCTTTCACCAATTCATTTAGCTTATCTTCTTCTGTTTTCTTAAAGTTTTCTTCCTGTTTGCGCTTTTCCATCATTTTGGCTAAGTGTGCTTGCACAGCAGCCAATGAATCTAATTTTGCCTGTTCTTTTGCCTGTGCAGCAAGCAATACTGCATTTTCGGCATCGTGTTTAGCCTGTTCCTGTTTTGCCAGTTCTTCGGCTTCCAATCTGCGTTTCTCAGCAGCGGCACGCAATTTATCCTCTTCAATTTTTCTTAAACGTTCGCGTTCAGCGGCATCAGCCATTTGCTTCTTCCATTCATCAAGGTCGTAATTAACCGTTACAAAGCCTCCCTCGTTTTCTTTATAAAGCACACCACCTGCGCTTTGTTCCCATTTTTTCTTGCCTTTAGCATCGGCTGTCAGAGGATTTAGGTCTATTTCTATTTGTTTGGTGAATGTTTCATTTTGCTTGTTCTTGGGAACCTCCGTAATAAAATTAAACGTTTTGGTAGTGGAACCGGGAAGTCCTGCACTAATAACGTATTCAGCGCCCAACTCCAGTTTGGCTTTGAACTTGCCGGCTGAATTGGTAGTGCGATATAATAGTTTGCCTTTATCCCTGAAAATCTTCACTTCTGCGCCATCCACGGGCTTTCCGGCACTGGTTACAATGCCGTCAACCATCAATGAGCCGCCTTCCTGAGCAAAACCCGAAAACGCAGAAACCACCCATATGGCTACTAAAAAGAAGTTTAGGCTAAAGCAATTCATTATTGGTCGTAATAATAGCAGGTTTTCGTCTTGTTTTCCGCTTGGAACGGGCAAAAATAAAAAAAAGAGGCATTCATCGGAAGGTATCTAAAACTCGGACGGAAAGAATGGTGTTTTTTGTCTTGTTATTAACCTGATTAGTCTAATTTCTAAAACTTATCCACAACCCGATGTGTAATAAGAGGCAATTGAAGTGATTTGGTTTTAAACACACGCAAAGCTTCTTCAACATAAAATAAGTATTAACGATTTAATAAAATAAGAAGATGAGACAAGCACTAACAAACTACATGCCCCAGCAAATGCCTGAGCGCAGACAGCAAACGGATAACCTGATGATTAAAGCTAATTACCAGCTTATCCAGTTAAAAACTGACGACATTCTTTTTATTAAAGCGCTAGCGGATTATGTTATCATAAAAACCACTACCGGAAAGTATATAACACTTAGCACTATGAAAGATATGTGCGATAGTTTGCCAAGTGATAACTTTGTGCGCACACACCGTTCATTTATCGTGAACATGGAAAAAATTCACCTGATTAAAGGTTCAAGCCTTATCATCAGCGACAACAATATTCAGTTTACTGTTCCTATCGGAAGAGTTTACAAAAAAGCATTAAAAGCAACATTGAATTCTTAGTTGGTTTAGGTTTGATGTGTTAGCCCCGCTGTGTTTTAGGTTCACAGCGGGGCTTTTTTATTACCGATGAATTGAGGGAAGCTGCCAGATATAATACCCCCTCCAAATTTAGGACAGATAATTAAGTTGGTGAAAATGAATATATTTAACCCAAAATACCTTAGTGTAATTACTTCATGATAAAAAAAGGTATACGAATTATAGTATTTTTATTTATAATCTGTAACACCACTCTTGGGTTTATCGGAATCTCATCAATCCTTTTAACAATATCAATTTATTATTTGGGTTGGTATGTTTTAACAAAACTTATTGATAGGTTCATTTCAAATATAAGTTCAGCACAAAACTATAAACTATTTATTGGAGCTTTAATTATGACTCTGTTTCTGTCAGAGGTAACATTAAAGTATATAGTAAAATCTCATCTTACATATTTAGAAAAAAATAAAGAATTCTTTGACCACTCAATCTATAAACAAAATAACTTAATAAATTTCGAAAGTAATACAATAAGGATTGATTCCAAGCCTGAATTCACCTATGAGCATCGTTATAATAGTCTTGGCTTAAGAGACATTGAACCAATCTTTAACAATAAGATTTTTACGGTCATTGGATTAGGAGACAGTTTTACAGAAGGTGTTGGAAGTCCACAAGATAGCACTTGGCTTAAATTACTTGAAAATAATTTAAAGAGATTAAACCATAGTATTCAAACAATTAATGCTGGCGCGAGGCGCAGTGACCCCATTTCAGAGTTTATTCTTTTAGAAAAAACCCTTTTAAAGTATAAGCCAAACGTAGTAATTGTTTCAATAAATAGTTCTGATATTGCAGATATTATTGTTAGAGGAGGTAAAGAAAGATTTGATAATGGAACTGTTACATATTCAAAAGGTCCTTGGTGGGAGTTTTTTTATTCTTTTTCTTATATTTTCAGAAACCTTATTCATTCAATTTTTGATCTTAATTATTTATTGCTTTCAGAAAAAGAATATGAAACTAAAAAATCTATATCACTAGAAAAAATAAAGAATACTGTGTTCAATGATTATAAAAAATTAGCAAAAAAAAATAATTTCAAATTGATGATTATTTTACATCCAACACAACAGGAACTTGAAAATAAAAATTTTCCCTTAAAAATGTTATCTCAACAATTCACTCAAGATAGCTCCTTTCAAACTATTGACTTATATAATGAATATAATTTATATCAAAAAGAAAACGATTGCAAGTTCAGTGATTTATATTGGCAAACAGACTTACATCACAATTCAAAAGGATACAAACTTTGGGCAGATATATTATCAACCAAATTTTCACCTTCAGACCAGTAGGTCCGAATTTATTTCCGGTGGCAAAGCCATCTTAGATGCCCAAAATAAATAAATTAGCACATCCAAAATCTGGACTGAAGCTTATGCAGATTTATAATCAATGTGCGCAGGCAGCTGAACTCAATCAAATCAGGTATATATTAATCAATTCCGGCATTTCAGCATGTTTATTTACCTTTGCCCCATGAACACCACCGAAACAAAGAAACTACCCGTTACCATATACGCTGAAAGCACGCCCAACCCCAATGCAATGAAATTTGTTGCCAATAAAGGGCTGCTGAAAGATGTAAGCGTTGAATATACTTCCAAAGCACAGGCAAAAGGTTCGCCTCTTGCGCAAAAGCTGTTTGAGTTTCCGTTTGTGGCGGGTGTGTTTATTGCTGCCAATTTTGTGTCGGTTACCAAAACCAATGCAGTGGAATGGGAAAGCATAACACTGGAGCTGCGCAGCTTTATCCGTGAGTTTTTAGCAAATGGCGGTGAAGCTGTTGCTGAACTTCCGGAGAAGAAAGAAGAAGTTGCGGCAGCAAAAACGGAAGCAGCAACAGCTTCCACTTCAAAAGCCAACCCGGATATTGATGCGAAGATCATTGCTGTACTGGAACAATATGTTCGTCCGGCAGTGGAAGGTGATGGCGGGAATATTCAGTTCAAATCATTTGAAGATGGTAAGGTAAATGTGGTGTTGCAGGGTGCCTGCAGCGGATGTCCCTCCTCTACCATTACGTTGAAAGCGGGTATTGAAGCACTGCTGAAAAAGATGGTTCCTGAAGTGCAGGAAGTAGTAGCGGTAGCGGAATAATAAATCAAGCAAATAATTTAAACCACCGCACTCCTTCGACAAACTCAGGATGACCGGCACACAATCAGTCACACTGAGCCTGTCGAAGTGCTTATATAACTAAACATGTATCCCGTTCGCGCCAAAAAACATTTAGGTCAGCATTTTCTTAAAGACGAAAACATTGCCCGTAAAATTGCTGAAAGCCTTAGCGGGCATGGCGATTATAAACAGGTATTGGAAATAGGTCCCGGAACGGGGATGCTGACTAAATACCTTTTAGAGAATAAAGCGATTGATGTAAGCGTAGTGGAAGTTGACCGCGAATCGGTTGAATTTCTGAAACTGAATTTTCCGCAACTGAAAGGTAAAATAATTGAAGGCGATTTTCTGAGACTGAACATTGACCTGGAGCGATATGCCATCATCGGCAATTTCCCTTACAACATTTCATCACAAATATTTTTCAACGTGCTGGAACACCGCAACCAAATACCCGAAGTGGTGTGCATGATACAGCGGGAAGTGGCTATGCGCATAGCCTCGCCTCCCGGAAGTAAAGAGTATGGAATACTGAGTGTTTTGCTTTCTGCTTTCTATGATATTGAATACCTCTTCACGGTAAACGAAACGGTTTTTGTTCCGCCACCAAAAGTAAAATCGGGTGTTATACGCCTTACGCGAAACAACACCGAAGCACTTGACTGCGATGAAAAAGAATTTTTCGCGGTAGTGAAAACAGCTTTTAACCAACGCAGAAAAACATTGAGGAATGCACTCAAAAGTCTTACTTTCGCACCCGTTGCAGAAAGCAAACTGTTTGACAAACGTGCAGAACAACTGAGTGTTGGAGAGTTTGTTGAGCTGACGAAGTTGCTGTCTGTCGCAAAATAACAGTCGTCATTCCGAACTTGTTTCGGAATCTTATATTGAGATGCTGAAACAAGTTCAGCATGACGTCTCTTCAAGCGGTTAAAAAATGAAATTTGAAGTAACCCCCTCATTTGTTTTTGAAGTGCACGATGCCATCAAGCATAAGCGGCACGATGATGTGGTGAAAATGCTGGAGCCGCTTCACCCTGCGGATATTGCTGAGCTTATCAAAGAGTCGTGGACTCACGATGCACAATATGTTTACAATCTTTTAGACGAAGAAAAAGCTGGCGATGTATTGGTGGAAATGGATGATGATGTAAAGGATGGATTCCTTGCTTCACTTTCTTCCGAGCAAATTGCCAAGCACATTGATAACCTTGATTCGGATGATGCTGCCGATTTGATTGCCGACCTTCCTGATGAAAAAATAAAGGAGGTTCTGGAGCAGATGGATGATGCCGAACAGGCAAGCGACATCGTTGACCTCTTGCGTTACGATGAGGACACCGCAGGCGGACTGATGGCAACCGAGTTAGTTACAGCTAACCTGAAATGGACGGTTCAGCAATCGATTGTTGAAATGAAAAGACAGGCAGAAGAAGTGGGAAGTATTTATACTGTGTATGTAATTGATGATGATGAAAAACTACACGGAATACTTTCATTAAAACGCCTTCTGATTTCGCCACCCGAAGAAAAAATAGAAAAGATTTATTTCAAAGATGTGATATCCATTAATGCTGCTGCAAAGTCTGAAGATGTAGCTACGTTATTTGAAAAATATGACTTGGTTGTAATTCCTGTGGTTGATATTACCGGCAAGTTGTTAGGCAGAATTACCGTGGATGACGTAATGGATGTAGTGCGTGAAGAAGCCAGCGAGGATTACCAGTTAATGAGTGGTATCTCTGAAAACATTGAGGCCGATGATAACCTGTGGGTAAGCACACGTGCGCGCCTTCCCTGGCTGATGGTTGCCCTTGCAGGTGGTGTGGTAGGTTCGCGTGTACTTACTTCTTATGAGCCACAAATTCAGATACATCCTGAAATGGCTTTTTTTATGCCGCTGATTGCTGCTATGGGCGGTAATGTGGGTGTACAAAGTTCTGCACTTGTGGTACAAGGGCTTGCCAATAACACAATAGGTAAAGGAGATATTATACCTAAATTATTTCGCGAATTAATTGTTGGTTTATTCAACGGATTAATCTGCGCTGTTTTGTTGCTGGCATACAATCTTATCTTTAATGATTACATGGCATTGAGCGTAACTGTGAGCGTTGCATTGCTTTCGGTGATTGTGTTTGCGGCTATCTTCGGAGCATTTGTTCCACTGGTGCTCAATAAATTTAAAATTGACCCTGCGCTTGCTACCGGTCCTTTTATTACTACTTCTAACGACATCATTGGTCTTTTCATTTATTTTATGATAGGCAGACTGATGTACGGGTTATTCTAATTTCCAACCTCTAACTTCCAACTACTATGAACTTTGAAGAATACCGCAAACACGATGCAGTAGCATTAGCAGAACTGATAAAGAAAAAAGAAGTTACAGCCTCTGAACTTCTTGATATTGCTATCAAACGCACGGAGGAAGTGAACCCGAAAATTAATGCGGTGGTAACACCTTGTTATGATGTTGCAAAAGAACAGCAGAAAAGTGTTGATGCTACTTCTGTTTTTGCGGGAGTTCCTTACCTGATGAAGGATTTAGGGCCTGAATTGAAAGGTGTTCGCCACACGATGGGAACGCGTTTTATGAAAGATTATATTCCGAAAGAAGACTCGGTTGTAACACAACGGGTGAAAAAAGCAGGGCTTGTAATCTTTGGAAAAACCAACACGCCTGAGTTTGGTTTAACACCTTTTACTGAAAGTGAATTACTGAAACCGGCACACAATCCTTGGAACACCGAACACACCACAGGCGGAAGCAGTGGCGGCAGCGGAGCTGCAGTGGCTGCGGGAATTGTTCCGATTGCCAGTGCAAATGATGGTGGTGGTTCTATTCGTATTCCCGCAAGTTGTAATGGTTTATTTGGAATGAAACCTTCGCGCGGAAGGGTTACGCTTGGTTTACAAAGCGGAGAACTTTGGGGTGGTGCTGTTTGTGAAGGATCTGTTTCACGCAGCGTGCGCGACAGCGCTTATTATTTAGATGCTATTCAAGGTTCAGCACCGGGAGAGCCTTACTCCATTCAAACACCTGAAAAACCGTATTCAGAAGAAATAAAAACGCAACCGGGCAAACTGAAGATTGCTTTTTCGCTGGAGCATCCGATGGGAATAAAGCAGGACGAAGAAAATGTTGCAGCCATTAATAACACCGTAAAGCTTTTAAAAAGTCTTGGTCACGAAGTAGAAGAAATACCACTACCCTACAAAAAAGAATTACTTACACAGATTCTTTACATGACGGTATTGGGAGAAACTTCTGCAACCATTGACTATCTGGGTGAGCGAAACAACAAGAAGCCAACAATAAAAGATTTTGAACCCAACACCTGGCTGCTTTATAAATTAGGAAAATCATTTTCGGCAGGCGATTTTGCGTTGGCAAAACTGAAGTGGAACGAAACCACCCGTGCCATGGGACAATTCGGTTTAAAATACGATGCCCTGCTTACGCCAACCCTTGGGATGAAACCGTTTAAAATCGGTGCCTTGCAAAACAGCAAAGCCGAAGACATTGCATTAAGAACATTAAATGCACTTGGCAATACTTCGGTTATAAAAAACGCGGGCATCATTGAAAAAACAGCTACTAAAATTTTCTCGTGGATACCGTATGCACCGCTTGCCAATATTACAGGACAACCTTCCATGACTGTTCCACTGCATTGGTCAAAGGATAATTTACCTGTTGGCACTATGTTCACCGGCAGACTGAATGATGAAGCTACCTTATTTCAACTTGCAGCACAATTAGAAAAAGCGCAGCCGTGGTTTGAGAAAGTGCCAACAATCTGATTTTATCCATCAGTTACGGAAACTTAAATTTCCATGAATTTAGATTCATACCAACCTGATAAATCTTTATTTTTGCCGCTCTTAAAAAACTCTAAACCCATTTATATGCTTAAAAAGTTTACGCTTGCCTTAGTTTTTATTTCCTCCTTAGTTATTGTTTACGATGCTAATTACAACAATGCACATACTAATGGTACGGGTGCTCCTTCGGGACGCACAGGCTCGCCCGGGGACGGTGTAACCTGTAACAACGGAAGTTGCCATTCAGGTGCTGCACCTACTGATCAGGTGGCAACAATTACTTCAGATGTTCCTGTTGGCGGCTATGTTCCCGGAACAACGTATAACATTACGGCTACTGCAACTAAATCGGGAGTAACAGAATTTGGTTTTCAACTATCACCACAAAATGCAAGCGGAACAAAACTGGGTGCGTTTGTAACACCACTGCCTGCAGGAACACAATTTGCAAACCCCAACACCGGTATGGCCAATAAATATGTTACGCACACTGGTTCTGGAACTGCCGGCAGCGGAGTTAAAACATGGACCATTCAATGGACTGCACCCACAGAGGGAACAGGGACAGTTACTTTTTACGGGGCTTTTAACTTTACCAACAGCAGCAATAGCAGTTCAGGCGATGTAATTAAAAATGCAACGCTTGCTATTACTGAAAATACTACCATTGGTATAAACGAATCAGATGGCGGCAACGAAGGTTTTGTTGTGTTTCCAAACCCTGCAAGCGATATACTTAATGTTTCGTTTTTTCTGTATGAACTAACTAACGTAAGCGCAGAAATCTTTGACATTAACGGACGTTTGGTAAAACAAACTATTAGCGAAAACCTGCACCCCGGAAGACATGAACTTAAATTCAATGCTCATAATGATATGGAAGCAGGAATTTATTTTATCCGTTTAAACGATGGTAAAAATGTTTACAGTAAAAAAGTAGTGGTGAAATAAAAACACTTCGGCAAGCTCAGTGTGACAACAATTGTCAGGCTGAGCCTGTCGAAGCCTAATCAGATGGCAAGGTTATTGCCTTTTCAGAAACACAAAAAATTTATCAGCTTGAAAAAAAATATTCTTCTTCTTAGTGTTACCCTTGCAGCAACAGTGTTTGTGTTGCAGGGCTGTTTGAATGATAAGGGCAGCGTTCCTCTCCCGCCCGAAACTTTTTGCGACAGTCTGGATGTTAGCTACAATCTGCATGTGAAACCACTTGCAGAAACAAAATGTGCCAACAGCATCGGTTGCCATGTATCAGGCGGAAGTGGCCCGGGTGATTTTTCTACCTATACAGCCTTAAGCGGTGTTTCGCAAACAGTTAAAATACGACTGGGACTACCCGCTACCGATGGATTACACATGCCACAGGGAGGAACGCTTACGCAGGAAGAACTGGATATTTTTCTTTGCTGGATAGAAGATGGTGCACTAAATAACTAAACAAAAAGCCACACCCTAACCCCCGAAGGGGGAATAAAAGACATAGCCATGAAAAACAACATTTTTCTATTTTCTATCTTCTATTTTCTATTTTCTATTGCTGTCTCAAAAGCGCAAACCGTTTACATCAGCGAAAGCACTGAAATTTCATTTTTCTCAAAAGCACCTATTGAAGATATTGATGCGGTGAATAAAATGTCCACTTCCATTATTACACTGCATAACGATAGCATTGCGTTTAAAGTGCCCATTACCGGTTTTGTTTTTAAAGACGGACTGATGCAGCGCCACTTCAACAGCAATTACATGGAAAGCGATAAAAAAGGTTTTGAAAACGCTACGCTGAAAGGAAAAATAAATGAAGACATCGATTTTAAAACAGATGGTGAATTTAAAGTAACCTGCACCGGAACATTGAAAATGCACGGAGTGGAACAACCACGAAATTTTGAAGGTGTGTTTATTGTAAAAGAAGGAAAGGTAAACCTGACCTCAAAATTTAAAGTATTGGTTGCAGACCACAAAATAAAAATCCCGGGGGACAAGGTGATGAACATCGGAAAAGAAATAGAAGTAAGTGTTTCGGCTAATTATAAACTGTATGTTAAACCATAAAGTATGAGAATTTTTTTACTGTTTAGTTTTGTATTGCTTTCATCTTTTTCTGTTTTGGCGCAAGATGATATTATGAATCTGCTTGACGAGAATACCGAAAAAACAAAGAACGAACCTGTTCTTGAAACATTTAAAACCACTCGTGTTATTAATGCACAATCAACCGAAACGGTTCCAAAGAATGCGATGGACTTTCGTATTACGCACCGCTTCGGAAACATAGGTGCAGCAAGTGGTGGCGGTTTCAGTTCGTTCTATGGAATGGATAATGTTGCCAACATACGCATAGCATTTGAATACGGAATTCTGGAGAACTGGATGGTAGGAGTTGGAAGAAGTAAAACATTGGGAAATATTGATGCTTTTACCAAATGGCGTTTCCTTACACAAAGCACTAACAATATAATTCCGTTGTCACTGGCGGTGTATTTCAACGCAGCTATTTCACCCATTAAACGCGAACTATTTTATGCCGATGTTCCGGTGCATAAAAACAATATTCTGCACCGTCTTTCTTATACCGCACAATTAATCATTGCACGTAAATTCGGAAGCATTGGATCGTTGGAATTATTGCCAACCTATGTTCACCGTAACTATGTAAAAACATATGTTAATCCTGAAAACGGTGCAGGTGAAACCAACGGATTATTTGCTTTAGGTGCGGCAGCGCGGATTAAGCTTACTAAACGTTCTTCTCTTTTAGTGGAGTATTTCTATACCTTTTCAGCGTTTCGTAAAAACAATCCTACACGTCCTTATTATCAGCCTGTAAGTATTGGTTATGAAATTGAAACAGGCGGACATGTGTTCCACATCAACTTCAGCAATGCAGTTGGAATTATTGAAAACGATTTTATCCCCAACTCTCCCGACACCTGGAACTTAGGTGGTTTTAAATGGGGCTTCAATATTTCGAGGGTATTTAATTTTTAAGAGTGTCGTCATGCTGTCCCGATAGCTATCGGGATTGTTTCAGCATCTCAGACCCTAAAATAAGTTCAGGGTGACGGTTAAGATTTCCCCAACATCTTCGCTACGTACTTGCCGATGATGTCGAATTCAAGATTCACCCTCATAAGGATATCAAGCGTTTTGAAATTGGTGTGCTCAAAAGTGTAAGGAATAATTGCCACCGAAAACTCTCCGGGTAAATCATCAACAACAGTGAGGCTTACTCCATTGATACAGATAGAACCTTTTTTTACAATCAGGTTTTGTTCACTTGCGGCATAAGCGAAACGAAAAATCCAGCTGCCGTCTTTATTTTCTTTTGATGTGCAGATAGCTGTTTGGTCAACATGGCCCTGTACAATATGTCCGTCTAAAAAACTGCTGGCTTTTACGCAACGTTCTAAGTTTATTAAATCACCTTTTTTCCAGTCGCCAAGATTTGTTTTCTGCAAGGTTTCATCAATGGCGGTCACTTTGTAATGACTGCCATCAATAACTTCGGTAACGGTAAGACAAACTCCATTGTGTGCCACACTCTGGTCAACTTTTAACTCATTAGCAAACGATGCCTGAACAGTTAAATGCATATTGCTGCCTTGTTTTTCAATGGCTGCAACAGTTCCTAAACTTTCAATAATTCCTGTAAACATTTTTTGTCTTTGCTCCCCTCTCCCTCGGAGAGGGGCTGGGGGTGAGGCTTTTTATTGACTGCTTCCAGGCCCTTGTATCAAATGAACAAACCCTTTCAGTTTGCGGGTTTCAATTCCGGCAAGGCGAATTTCATTAACCTCGCACACATAAAAGTAAACCCCATCACTGCACATCAGTTTGCTATCCTGATTGGTACCATCCCAATTGATTGCAGGGTCGGTAGTTTCAAAAACTATATTTCCCCAGCGACTATAAATCGTTAGGTTAATACTTTGAATGTAACGGTAAGGGAACGGAACGAAGAAGTCGTTAAAGTTGTCTTCCCCCGGAGTAAAGATGTTTGGCAATTCATACTCAGGACAGTTATCCACACAAACAGAATCCAAAATTGCGCTTTCGTTACCTACTGAATCCACTGCTGTAATGGCATAACATCCTGCAATAGAAAGAAGACTATCGTGCATAAACTCAATTTGTGTAGGGTCGGGAATGGTTATCAGAAAGGTAAACGCACTGTCCAAGAACGGGGTATAATAAATGCGGTATTCAACAATATCATCGGAACAGGCGGCAGGATCAAGATAGCTCCACGATAACTCATTCTGATAATTATCGCAATCGGGAATTACCACCAATGCTGGCGGACAAGGTGGTGTTGAGTCTAATGGAATTCCACATTTTTCTTGCGAGAAATTATAAAGCGGAGTTGTTAAGCCATCCGAAAAATAAGAACCAACACTACGGATTTTGTAGCAGTATGAGGTTCCGTTTACCAAACCGGTATCTGTATAGGTTTGCAGATCTGTTGAGTCAAGAAACACAAAATTGCTTCCGTCAAATTTGTAAATTTCATAGGTGTAATTTGTCCAGGGAACTTCCTCTGCCCACGAAAGAACCAATTCATTATCCGTTTCGGCAATGGAGAGGAAAACGGAAGAGGCTTGTGTTGAACCCACAATTAAAGCAAGCGGCACGCTGTATAATTCAATTTTGTAAGAAAGCGGATTGCCTTCAGTGTTTTCGTTATTATCAACATAAATGGTGTCGTTCAAATCATTGAATGTTACTGCCAATGTAAAACTGCTTCCTGTAAAATCATTGGAACGATAAACACGATATTCATAAGGTCCTGGAATTTGCACAGTATCCAATTCGGTTGGTTTACTCCACACCACCGAGTCGGAACCGGTTGTAAAATCTGTTGTAATAATGGAAACATTGGTGATAACCGGAATGTCTTTTACTAAATCAGTACAAACTTCCAGCGAGGCATAACTTTCTGCTCCATCCGGATAACATGCCACAATCATGTAGCAATATTCAACGCCATGAACTAATCCTAAACCATTATTATCATCAATAAATGTTGTGGTGTTTAATCCTGAAACGCTGCCGATAAAGGTATAACCTGTGTAACCGGGAACTCCTGTTTCGCAGTGGTCGGGTATAAATCCGTAATAGCCGTTTCTTCGGTAAATTTTATAGCATGTTGCTTCGGTGCAAACGCTTGCATCCCAGCCAACATGAATGGTGTTTCCAACCGGAATGGCTGTAGGATTTTTTGGTGAAGGACCAACAACGGTAATATTTACTGTATGATAATCCACCAAGTGAACCGGGTAGCCATTGCCATCATCTTCCAAACGGAACAATACAGTATGTGGCTGCAACTGCACATCCGAACAAGCCGTTTGCCATGAAAATTCTGCACTTACGTTTGCAACACCATTAACAGGTTGCGGAAATTGTGCGGGAAAATCAGGCTCATCAGGATTTCCGCTAAAAGAATACAAGCCACTGGTTGAAGTCATGGTCAGGTAATCGTTATCAACATCGGTTCCATAAACCATAAACTCAAGCAGGGTTCCTGCTTCCACACAGGTGTCTGTAATAGTATTTATTTCGGGTGGATTATTATCGCAGTTGATAACAGTAATCTGCATATCGCGCGTTACCGTTCCAATCTTAACTCCATTGCGCCATTCGTGAATGTACATTGCAAAATTGTATTCTCCTATAGCTGTAGGAACGTTCCATGTAAAATCACCGGTGTAAGGATTAACATCTATTCCTCCGGGGAGTGAGTAGCCCGGAATCGGATCGCCTCCAAGTCCAAGGCAAACGGTTAGCTCATACGAAAGACTATCGCCATCAGGGTCATACGCTCCGGGATTATGTACATACACTTTATTAATACATGCATCATCAATTGGAGGGTTAAGCAGAATGGGCGAATTATTGCCACCCAAAAACGGATTCATATACAAGCACGTGTTTACCGAAAAGGGAACGTTTACCGAATTAGGGATATTGACTACTGCTGAGTTTCTGTTTGGATCTTCAAAGAACATGCAGTAGGAGCCAATGGAGCTGTAGGTATGTACTCCTAAATAGATGTTCTTTTTGATATCGGGACCTACAGGATCACCATTCCCATTTATTCTGGGAATTGTTGTTGTATCTCCATCGCCCCATTCCATCAGCAATGAAGGCCTGTCGGCAGGACTGGATATTTTGGTATAGGTGGTAATCTTTACTTCGTAAGTAAGGTCGCTTATTCTGCGGTAGGTTATTTCGCCTGCGCGGTTGTGCGTTGCATACGCTACAACTGTAAACCAAATTGACAAAAATAGGGCGAAAATATTTTTCATGCGCTGATGAAAATGTAACAATAATTATACCGCTTTGTTTTACAAAGCCTTGATTAAAAGGGCACACAAGGTAGGGAAAATAATCAGTTGTTCAAACCGAACACCGCTTCAGCAAGTCCTGTTTCGTCAGGCATATATGGAATAACTGCTGTGGCAATACCAAATTCACGCAGCTTTGCATCGGTACTTTTGCCTATGGCAACCACTTTTTTCAGAAGAGGAATATTTTTAGCTGAAAAGAATGCCGAAACATTGGACGGGCTTGTGAATACGGTAACATCACTTGCGTCAATCTTAATATCCGTTTTAGAAACAGTTTTGTAAACCACCAGACTTATGCTCATGGCGATTCCGTTCAACTGTTTTTGAATATTTTGTAATGAATCTGCTGCCTGCGGGAACAGAACTTTTGTGTCTTTCACTAATGAAGCAAATTGTTTCCCCACCTCTTCCATATCTATTGTGGCTCCGCAAAACGATTCTGTAAAACCATGTTTGCGCAACGCCATTGCTGTGCCTAATCCTGCAACTCCAAATTTTACATTTCCCGGAAGCTGAGGTTGTTGTGAAAAAAAATGATTAACCCCATTTCTGCTGGAGAAAAATAACCAGTCACAATCTGGTACGCTTTGAAAAGTGACCTGAGTGGTTTCAATTAAAGAACAGCCTGAAACTTGATGCCCAAAAGCATTAAGGGCTCGAAAGAAATAATCTTCTTCTGCAATATCACGAGTGATGAAAACAGAAGCAGCACTATTGTCTCTGATTTTTTTTACTGCTATTTCCGCAAGACCATGCGAAGAATTTGCCTGAAGAAAAATACGTTTCGGAAATGCATCCCAGCTTGAAGCATGCGAAACCCAAACGTTGTGATTCCCCTTCTCAACCTTGCTGAAAACTCCAATGGGTATCTGACAACCGCCATGAAAAAGTTCCAGAATTTTACGCTCTGTTTCTATTTCCTGCTGCGCTGCGGAAGAGTTTAACTTCTGCATCAGTTCGTGCAATGCCGAATCATTTTCGCGTATCTGCCAAGCTAGAACACCTTGTGCAGGCGCAGGAATAAATTCATTAGGTGAAGGTTGCTCCACATGAAATTCAGACAAATCAATTTTCAAACGCTCCACTCCTGCTGCTGCTAACATGATGGCATCGTAGCCTCCGTTTCGCAATTTCTCAATTCGTGTGGGCACATTGCCGCGCAAATCTTTCAAGGTTATGTCTGGACGGAACGAAAGCAGTTGCGCTTTTCTGCGGGCGGATGAAGTGCCTACAATTGCGTTTTGCTTGAACGAGAATTTCTGTTTTATATCAACCGCTTCTTTGCGGATAAGAATAAGCTCTGCCGGATTCTCGCGGGCCGATACGGCAGCAATTAACAACCCTTTCGGGCTTTCAGTTGGCAAATCTTTATGTGAGTGGACGGCTAAATCAATTTCACCGGCAAGCAGGGCATCTTCAATTTCTTTGGTAAAAAAACCCTTGCCTTCGAGCTTATCAAAACTCAGGTCCTGAATTTTGTCGCCCTTTGTTTTTATGATTTTTAACTCTGATTCAACACCAATATCGCGCAGACTTTGCTGAGTAAAATTTGCCTGCCAAAGAGCAAGTTCGCTGCCCCGCGTTCCGATTATAATTTTTTTCACTCGTCTTTCACTAAAATATTCTTGGTAATCTTCATCGGAACGCTGATGTATTTGCCTTCCATGTAGTCGAGAATTTTTTTCAGCACTTCTTTTGACTTAGGGTCTAACTTCTCCACTTCTTTGCTGAATACTTTTTCGGTGGCGTTCTCGCGTATTTCTTTCAGCAAACCGGGCAGTGTTTTCATGGCTATTTCCACTTCGCGCTCGCGCATCGTCTTCTTAAATGCAGTTAGCGCAGAGTCAATAATTTCTTTACAACGCTCTAATTCTTTTTGACGGTGTTCTAAGTTTTCGCGGGCTATTGTTTTCAGGCTTTCGATGCCGATATAATCTACATTCTTTAAAGCTGCAACAGCTGCATCTACATCAGCAGGAATAGCAAGGTCAACAATTATTTTTTTGCCCTTCTCACCGGCAATAAGAGTTGAGAACAGTTTGTTGTCAACAATAGTTTCGGCTGAGGCGGTGCAGGAAATAAGCACATCAAAACCTATTTTATGTTTTTTTAAATTTTCCAACGAATGTGCTTTACCCTTAAATTGTTCGGCAAGTTTTTCTGCGTTTTCTAAGCTTCGGTTAAAGACATGAACACTACTCCAATTTTCCTTTTTCAGGTATTGCGCAATGGAGGTATTGGTTTCTCCGGCACCAATAAATAACAATCTTGAATTTTTCTTTACTCCTGCTTCCTGCAATTTGCGGTAAGCCAGTGAAACTACAGAAACAGGTCGTTGTGCAATCTGTGTATCTGAATATATTTTCTTGGCTGTTTCAATGGTTGTCTTCACCAGAAGACGAATAAAATCGCCCGACAAATTCAGTTGACTGCAAACCTCATAAGCCTTACGAACCTGCGTAATAATCTCACGTTCGCCCACAACTAAGGAATCAATAGATGAAGCCACATAGAGCAAATGCTTCACGGCATCTTCACCTTCATAGATCTTTACTTTTTCTTCAGCGAAATGAATTTCTTTTTTAGTCCACGCAGGATTAAAATGTTTGAAGAAATCGTGCAGCCAGGCAGGTGATGGTTTCTCGTGCGACATCATCATTAACTCAACACGGTTGCAGGTGCTTAGGTATAAGAGTTCTGAAATGCCCGATTTCTTTTTCAGAGGAAGCAAACGCTTTTCCAGTTGCCCGTCTTCAATATGAAAACGACCAATCTCACGGATGTCAATGGTCTTGTGTGTGAATGCGAGTATGCGAAAATTTTTCAAAGCCTGTTTTTCAAAAGCCCCGCAAAAGTAGTATTGCAAGGGGTTTAATTGTCATAAAATTGTATCTCTTTTAGTAGCTTGCACGCTCAATCATGTCGCAGCAGCAATTCAAGTTAAGTCCTTATTTCCCTTTTCTTTATTTCTCTCTGCTGGCGTTTATACTTTTTGCCGGCAATACGCACAGCCTTACCGACCAGGACGAAGCAGCATACGCAGGTTTTGCAAAGCAGATGATTGAATCGGGTAATTGGGTAACACCCGACTTCATGTGGAGTGAGGTGCATCGCAAGCCACCTCTGCATTTCTGGAACATAGCCCTCAGCTATAAGGTGTTTGGAGTAAATGAATTTGCAGTGCGCTTTCCGTCTGCGCTATTTGTGTTGCTTACTTGTCTGTTGGTGTTTTTTGCAGGAAAGAAAATTGTGGGTGAGCGGTTTGCCTTGCTTTGGGTAATTGCATTGAGCACCTCGCTATTGGTTCCTGTACTTGGTAAAATTTCGGTTACCGATTCAACGCTGTTATTCTTTACAACCGCCTGCGCGTTCTCGTTTTACTTTGTTCTTCAGCAAAGAGCGTGGAAGTGGGTGTTGATGTTCTGGGTTTCGTTTGCGTTGGCTTTGCTAACCAAGGGGCCGCCTGTTGTTTTGTTTGCGTTGGGCTTAAGTGGTTTACTGTTGGTGTTGCATCCCAACCGCAGAAACCTGATTCTGTTTCATCCCTGGTTCTTTCTGCCTTTGGCTTTTCTGCCTTTGCTTGCATGGGGATACGCTACCATGAAATACGATGACGGAAAATTTGTAGTCTGGATGATTGACTGGTACATTCTGAAACGTGTTGGCGGAAGCGTGTTCGGTCAATCCGGTTTTCCGGGTATGCACCTGCTAATGATTATTCTGTTTTTTATTCCCTGGCTACTTTTTTTGCCGCAGGCTTTTAAGGCAATGTTGCCGCAATTTTTTAAAGACAAAAAAGAAGGCTTGTTTTTCTCTGCATGGTTTGTAGCGGGCTGGTTTATTTTTGAATTATCGCCCAGTAAGTTGCCGGCTTATGTGGTGGCGGCACATGTACCGTTGGCATTTTTTATTGCGTGCGTTGCAAGTGAGCAAAAACTGCCTGCAAAGTTTTGGCTGATTATTCATTACCTGTTTGCCTTTGTTTTGTTTGCAGCAATTGTTGCTGTTCCGTTTATAATGAATGTGTCGGCAGCCACTAAAGTTCTCTTTGTTTCTGTTGGTGTTGTGTTGTTAGCTGCAAGCATCGTTTCGCTTTTTGTGCTGCGCACCAAATGGTTTTTGCCTGCGCTGACAAGTGTTGCCGTGTTGCTGGAAATAGGCTTGTGGCAGGTTTTGATTCCTGCAACGGATGATTATAAAAACATCACGAAACAAGTAGCTGATTACGCCATAGAACATGCTGATAAAACAAGCAGCGTAGTAATAGCCAACGGACAAAACAAGCCGCCAAGCCTGCCTTTTTATCTGAGCCTCAACTTTAATAAGGTGCAAGAAGAGTATGATTTTTCGGTATTGCTTAAAACCTGGTATTCCGATTCTGCCTGTGTGCTTATTCTTAATGAAAAACAGCGCGGATTGTTTGCACAAACTGTTCCTGTTGTTGTGGTTAAAAAAGTGGAAGCAATACAAGAGATGAAGCAAGCCTTCTCTGATTATTACATCCTTATAAAACCCGAAACAGCAAAAGCTAATCCTTTGCCTTTGCCTGAATGGTTAAAACAACCTTTAACTCAGCAGCAGTATGAAGAGGGTATAAAAAACAATCCCCAATGGATGCATGACCTGACCGTAAAAGCCAAAGAACGCAACCTGAGGATAGAAGAAATGATTAGAGGAGATGCCAAGTGGTTAGCAGAAAACGACCTGCGCAACTACAACTACCTTACCTCCATGTTGCAAACCCCGCGCTGGAAAACCGACCTTGAAACCCGGGCTGCCGCCAAGGGGAAAAGCCTTGACGTGTTTTGTAAGGAAGAAGTTGAGTTTATTTTTAAGCAGGGAAGGGTTTATTGAAAATAAAAACGTCCCGCATTTCTGCGGGACGTTTTTAAAATTATTTGTCTTTTTGATTAATCCTTAACCAGCACCTTCACGTTTTTGGTTTGTCCCCCAACGTTTACCTGTACAAAATAATTACCTGCTGCAATATCAGCAACAGGTATTTGCCATGCAAAGTTGTTGGCTTTGTCTTTTTCGTTTTTCAGCCATATTCTGCGGCCTGTCATATCAATCAGTGTTACCGAAGCAGCTTCAACACTTGTTAACGTAATTACAACATTCAACTCTTCGTTGGCAGGGTTAGGGAAAACCGATATGCCCTGAAAGAAAGAATTATCTTCAATACCGTTGGAACAGATGCAACTTGTTTCAATAGTGTTGGAAGTAAACTCGCAGTTCTGGCTGCCAACAATGCAATAGAAATAACCGCCTTCGGTAAGAATATATGTCTGGCTGGTTGCTCCCGGAACAAGAACTCCGTTATGATACCATTGATAGTTAGGCGATGTGGTTGCCGTTAATGTATCACCGCTTTGTGATATGCTGACAGGAAAATTATATCCCGCCTGAATATTAAAGCTAAGCGTGCTGCTGCAACCGTTGCCTGCATCCGTAACCGTAACGGAATAGGTTCCTTCACCCAATGCCGAAAGATCTTGTGTGGTAGAGTTACCGGGAGTCCATAAATAGGTTACGTTACCCGATGCTCCGGTTACAGTAAGGTCAACGCTTCCATCTTGATAGCCTTTGCAGGTTTCGTGTTCTGCAACGCCATCAACCACCATTGTATTTTCTGAAGCAACAGTATAAGTAGTAATGAACTGGCAACCGCTGTTATCGGTAACGGTAACAGTGTAATCACCTGCTATAACTCCGCTTAGGTCTTGCGTTGTTGCTCCGCCCGGTGACCATGAATAAGTGTAGTTAGGTGATCCGCCACTTACGCTGAGATCAATCGTTCCGTTGTTGGTTTGACCGCAAGTAACCTCAGTAGTTGTTGCCGAACCTGTAAGCGAAGTGTTTTGTGGCACCAGAACTGTAGCGGTTGCGGTGCAACCTTGTCCGTCATTTACAGTTACTGAATAATTGCCTGTTGCAAGATTGCCTGCTGTTGCAGAAGTTGCATTGCCAGGTGTCCATAAATAGGTATAACTGCCGGAACCACCCGAAGGCGTTACAGTAGCCGAACCATTGCTCTGATTACAGTTGGCATTGGTAGCCGAAGTACTTAATGAAACAGCAGTTGAAGAACCAATGGTAACTGAACCCGAAGCCGTGCAGCCTCCTGAGCCAGTAACGGTAACGATATAATTTCCTGAAGCAAGGCTGGAAACTGAAGCGGTGGTAGCTCCCCCGGGCGACCATGCATACGTAAACGGTCCGCTTCCGGCAGTGATGTTGGTTGATGCTGTGCCGTTTGCATTGCCGCAGGTGGTGTTGGTTGAGCTGTTGGAGAGGGTAATAGCATTGGTTGATGCAACAGTTACCGTAGCTGTTGAAGAGCAACTGTTTGTTCCGTTAACGGTTACGGTGTAATCACCTGCTGCAAGGTTGCTGGCAGAAGCATTTGTTCCTCCGCTTGGTGACCAGGAGTAGGTGAAAGGTCCTGTTCCTGCAGTGATGGAAACCGAAGCCGAACCATTGCTGTTTCCGCAGGTTGCCTGTGTTGATGAAGATGATAATGTAATACCTCCGCTTTCAGCAACGGTAACCGAAGCTGTTTCGGAGCAAGCGCCTCCCTGACTGGTAACGGTAACCGTATAGTTTCCTCCTGCAAGACTTGAAACCGAAGCAGTTGTAGCCCCTCCCGGTGACCATGAATACGTATAAGGACCTGTTCCGGTTGGTGTAACCGATACCGAACCGTTTGCATTGCCGCAAGTGGCAGGGTTGGTAGAAGTTCCCAAAGTTAGTGAGCAGGTTTGTGAGCAACTAGACAATGACCCTGAACTGTTGATGGTAACTGTGTTTCCGACATTATCAGTCACGCGTACAGGATATCCTGCCGGAGCAGCACTGGTTGTTGCTCCGGCTCCACCAAACACTACCCAACCTGTTGTATTTGTTGCACATCCGGGAGGAAAATTGCAACCCAAAAAGCATAAGCTGCAATCTTGCGTTTGTCCTGTTGCTTCCCATGTATAAGGCCCTGTTCCTGTGTTGGCTGTCAAAGTTCCATTGCCTTCAAGGCAAATATCAAGTGCTACACAAGCGATTACCTGAATTTCAACGGCACCGCTTCCGCAACCTAGTGTATTGGTAATCGTGTGCGTTCCAACTCCTGCTGTTGCAGGATTGAATAATCCATTTCCGCTAATCCCCGGTCCGCTCCATGTTCCTGAAGTAGAAGCTACAGTTAAAGTTATTGCTGGGTCATCGGTACAAAAAGGGCCAGCTGCACAAATATTTGCATCACAACATTCCAATGTTATAGGTGCTGCTGCCGACATAGCAAACGACTGAACATAGCCTGTACGTGAAGTAGAATTTTGGTTTCCGGTTGCACCGCAAACAATTACGTTGCCGTTAGCGCCTACAGCTACATCATAAACCGCAAAAGAAGTTGCAGAAGAAGAAAGCTGTGTAAGGTTTGCATCGTATTTATAAACTCCGTTTCCTGAGCCTACATATACGTTTCCATTGGCATCAATATCAAGTCCATTGCATCCGGGTTGATTAAAAGTAAAGCCAAAAAGGTTAGTCGCAGTATTGAGTCCCCCAGGAATAGTTGCTGATGTTATTACTGCTCCAGTAGTAAGTGAGCGTTTTTGAACGGTTGCTCCGTTATGGGTATAAACAAAATTGGCATTTGCTTTAATAGCTTTTATTCCTGAGTTGCCATTGTTGGGGCGGTAGTCTTCTGATTTGTAACCAAAAGAAAAAGTGTGGTTTTTCTCAAACAGAATCGGTCCACTTGTTGGACATGCAGAAAAATTCTGGTCAATTGAACCAATAGTATCTAAAGTAAGATAATAATAACGTGCATTTTTTGATGAAGTCATTGCTCTTACTTCTTCAAAATCATTGATAGGAAGGCCATTTGGACGACTGACACCAACATTTTGTTGAGCCATTATGCTTCCGTTAGAAGTGCTGATGTCGAAAATAGTTCCGTTGCCCGCTGGTGGCAAACCAAATGTGGTGGTAGTTCCGCCCACTACTAATTTGGTCTGGTCGCAATTAAAAGAGATGGTCCAGTATTCATTTAAGCCACCACCACTGGCATTCCAGGTTAAGCCACCGCTGGTATTTACTTTGCGGATGTTTGCTGATGAACCTGAAGTTACATAAGTGTTTCCCGCAAGGTCTGTTGCCATGGTGCCAAGCCAGTAGTTTGCTGTGTCGTAAGTGGTATTGTAAGTCCAGGTGGTTGCACCCGTAGTCGGGTCAAATTTGCGCAGTTGCATGGGCATATCACCGCCAATTGCATACACGTTGCCGGCACCATCTACATCTACTTCCCACATTCCGTTTGAGTTTCCGAAAGCAGGTGTTTGCACCCAAGGGTCAACTATAACGGTTTCGGTTTGATCGTAATTTCCAAGTTCAAACGAAACGGTGTTTCCGTTGCGGATAAAACGTGAAGAGATTGCGTTGTTGTTGTCTGCATAAAACGTTTGCGGTGCATGGTCAACCATATCACCGAATTTAGTATCGATAAAAATTTCACCTGCATTAGTAAAGGTTAGTTTTTCGCTATCAGCATATTTCATC
>CAMAVO010000003.1 GCA_945861685.1 Chitinophaga pinensis
AAGCAACTACGCAATGCAAACAACATTCCGCAGGCGCAACCATATTATGTAATGGACGGAGAACATCGCATTACCATTGTGGGTAACCCCAACCTTGCCAACGTGCGCACCGCCATGATTGGTATCCGCAACC
The DNA here is from genome assembly GCA_945861685.1 of Chitinophaga pinensis. Classification (GTDB taxonomy): domain Bacteria; phylum Bacteroidota; class Bacteroidia; order SXHM01; family SXHM01; genus SXHM01. Next base: position 134 of record CAMAVO010000003.1, read on the forward strand.
CGCCAAAGGCATCAAACCCGCATGCAGATGACGGCAAAGAAAAATGTGCAGAGATTTGGGTAAATGAAATGCGCCTTACCGATTTCAATAACGAGAGCGGCTCGGCAGCGCGACTGCAGGCAAAAATTACGCTGGCTGATTTTGCAACCGTAAACATAGGAACAGGCCTGCACACCTTCGGCTGGGGACAGGTACACGAAAAACTGAACCAGCGCAGCTGGACCGACAGTGTAGGTTACGACATTGCCACTACCGTTGCCCTCGACAAATTTATTCCGCAAAAGATTGGCGTGAAGCTGCCGATGTTCTACAGTATTTCTGAATCATTTAGCAACCCGCACTATAACCCGCTGAACCCTGATATTGAATTGAAAAACGAAAACGACTCAACACGGAAAGCAGTAAAAGAAATTGCGCAGGGATATGTAAAACGGCAAAGTCTGAACTTCAGTAACGTGATGCGAACGCGGGGCAAGGGCATTGGTTTCCCTACACCGATTGATATTTCTAATTTCTCGGCAACGTATGCCTATACCGAAATGGAAAGCCGCGACATTAATTACGAACTCAATAATGATAAGTCGCACCGCGGTTCATTAAACTATGCCTACAATCCTAACCCTAAGAACGTGCGCCCTTTTGCGAAACTGAAAATCATGAAAAAGATTTCGGACAGCATTATTGAACACAAAAAGAAAAAGGAGAAAGATGCCAAAGCCATTGTTGACAGTTTGAAGAAAGACAATAAAAAACCTTCGGCACTGAAAGAAGCGGAAGACGAGTTGGCATTGCGCACCAGGAAAAAAGACCGCTTTGTAAAAGCATCGGACAGATACTTTAAGTCGGGCTACCTGAAACCGATAAAAGATTTCAATTTCAATTACCTGCCCAGCAACTTTGGTGTGCGTAACGATGTGCTCCGCGATTATGCCGAACAGAAACTGCGCAACACCACCACCGATGATTTGATTATTGATGCTACGTACAACAAATCATTTCTGTGGAACCGATATTACACCTTTAAGTATGATTTGACCAAGGCACTTAAAATAGATTTCACCGCCACCAACAATGCCCGTATTGACGAGCCTCCCGGCAAGGTGGATAAAGATGACAAAGAAGAGTATGATTACTGGAAAGACAGTGTGTGGAACAACGTGCAGACCGGAGGAAGAACAGTTATGTATCAACATGCTACCAACGTTACCTATGCCTTGCCTATTAACAAGCTGCCAATTTTTGACTTTATAAACTCCAACGTAGGCTACTCTTCTACCTATATGTGGAACGCTGCTTCGCTGGCAGCATTAAGTCTGGGTAACACCATCTCTAACTCCAACACCAAAACAGGAAATGTAAACCTGAACTTTACACAGCTTTACAACAAGGTAAAATATTTTAAACGTGCAGGACAGCCGCAGTCGAACAAGCCCGCACCTAAGCCCAAGCCTAAAGATCCTAAGGCTCCGGTTCCCGATTCACTTAAAGCACCTAAAGACCCGCCTAAGGTTCTGGATGGTATTGGTATCACTTTTTCGCGTCTGTTGATTTCGGTTAAAAATGCTTCGTTCACCTACAACCAGACTAACGGAACGGTGCTGCCGGGCTATCGTCCGCAAACGGATTACATGGGTATGGACTGGGGTGACAGAATGGCTCCGGGCTGGGATTTTATTTTCGGAAGCCAGAACGATATACGCTACCGCGCAAGGGATAACAACTGGCTCAGCCAAAGTGATATTGTAAGCGGACAATACATTACCACCAAAGCTATTACCTGGAACGGAAGGGCTACGGTTGAACCTTTGCCTAACCTGAAGGTTGACCTGACCATGAATTACAGCGAAACCGAAAACCACAGCGAGTTTTTCCAGTGGATTGATACCTTGCAGGATTTTCGTTCCAACAGCCCTATGACCAATGGTAGCTACAGCGTTTCGTGGAACACCTTCGGTACTGCATTTGAGGGCAATGCAGATGATTATACTTCGGCAGCTTTTGAACAATTGCGTGCTAACCGCAAACCTATTGCCGACCGGATTGCAGCTATCAATGGTTCGCCCGGGGTAAACTCAGAAGGCTTCCCGATTGGCTATACCCAAACTTCGCAGGATGTTTTAATCCCTGCCTTCCTTGCTGCTTATTCTAAAACGGATGTCAATAAAATAGGTTTGTCGCCCTTCCCGGCAATGCCTAAGGTAAACTGGAGCGCCAAGTATGACGGGTTGGGCAAACTTCCCTTCATGAAGAAAATATTCAAGTCCATTGTATTCAGTCATGCCTACCGTTCTACCTACGCTGTTTCGTCATGGATGACTAACCTTAACTACAACCCTGCCAACAACGGATTAGATTCGAGCCAGAATTTTATTCCGCAACGCACGATACAAACCATTACTATTTCAGAGCAATTCAGTCCCTTTATTGGGGTTGACATGACGTTTAACAACAGCCTGATTGCCAAATTTGAGTTGAAGAAAAGCCGCACGCTTTCATTAAGCATGGTAAACACACAGGTTACCGAAATAAAAAGCGAAGAGTGGGTGATGGGATTGGGCTACCGTTTCAAGAATGTGAAGTTCCCTATCAAGTTGGCTAAAGGCAAAAAGAAACCGGTTAGTGATGTAAACGTGCGTGTTGATTTAAGCATACGCGACAACCGAACCATTATCCGCAAAATTGAGGACGATGTAAACCAGCCTACGGCAGGACAAAAACTGACCACCATTAAATTCTCGGCCGACTATGTGCTGAGCCCGCGCTTTAACATTCGCGCTTTCTACGACCGGATTATCACCAAGCCGGTTATCTCCTCCTCCTTCCCTACCGACAATACCAATGCGGGGATAGCGTTGAGGTTTACGCTGGCGCAGTAAAAGACCACCACTGACAAGGAAGGCATCATCGCTGACAAGGTGAGCAGAACCATCACTAATAAAGCTAGAAAGTATCTATACCCTTACCCTTATCAGAGCTACATTCATCGCTTAGTCTTTAAACCAACCCGAATACATCACATAGTTTTCGGCAATGCCTTTAATAAGAGTTGCGGTTTGTTCGGCATTTAAGGTCTTTACCTTTTTGGCGGGAACACCGGCATAGATGCAGCCGCTCTCCACATGTGTGTTTTCCAGAACCACCGCACCGGCAGCTATGATGCTGTTTTCTTCCACCACCACATTGTCCATAACAATGGCTCCCATGCCAATCAGCACATTGTCTTTTACCGTGCAGCCATGCACCAGCGCATTGTGCCCGATGGATACATTATTGCCGATGGTAGTTGCTGCTTTTTTATAAGTGCAATGGATTACAGCACCGTCCTGCACATTCACCCGATTGCCCATGCGGATGTAATGCACATCACCGCGCACCACGGCATTAAACCACACACTGCATTCGTCACCCATTACCACATCGCCTACCACGGTTGCGTTTTCGGCTAAGTAGCAGTTGTTGCCAAACTTGGGTTCAATTCCTTTTACAGGTTTTATAAGTGCCATAATTTCTTTCTAATATTCAGTTGTTGTGTTAGCCCTCTGCTCCCCTCTCCCTCGGAGAGGGGAGCAGAGGGTGAGGCTTTAAGTAAAAATCCAGCCGTCATTCAAATAGCAGTTCAGCATAAAAACATTCCACACAATATTAAAGAGCAGCACCACAGCAAAAACAATTTTGCTCAACACATTTTTATACGGCTGAAAATAAAACAGGAAAACAAAATTCAGAAATACCAGCAACAATCCCATGCTGTAAAATTCCCACTCACCCAAAAAAGAAGAAAATGAATAGGTGAATAAAGCGGGTAAAAATGTAAACACAAACAGTGCAAGTTTTTGGTTTGATTCTAATTTTAAGAACCGTTCAAAGCTCAAGACACAGAAAGCAAAAAAGAAAGGCGTACATAATACATAACGAAACAACCCGTGCAGATTTCCACCCTGAAAAAGCAGAATAAAAAAAGTTGCGCCCAGCAAATAAAATACAGAGAAATTAAAAAGCTCATCGCGTTTGTTCAGTGTTGCGTTTTTCACAAAAACATTTTTAACCAGCAGGTAAATCATGAGCGGCACCAGCAGAAAAAGCGAAGCAATGTTTAAACCAAAACCTTCCTGCGACCAGTCGCGCAGGTTATGCGGCACCTGCAGTTTGTGATCCCAGTATTTGTTTACATGGTAGAAATGGAAAAACTGCGAAGGGTCGTAATAATATTGAACCGCGCTAATTATTAATGTGCCAATTATCATTGGCAAAACATTCAGCACAATCTTTTTCGGTAGTGAATAATATTCTTTGGTGGTAACAAACATGTAAACATCTTTGCTCACAACGGCAGCGCCTATTATCAGTGCAGCAGGGCGTGTCATAGAACACAACAACATACCTGTAAAGTAAAGCAGGTATTTCTCTTTTATCATGCCGTAAAACGCCAGACACATCGTAAAAAAGAAAACCGATTCGGTATAAGGAATAAAAAAACAAACAGCGCCTGGAAGCGAGAGCAGAGTGATGTACTTCAGCAGATTTTCTTTGTTGTCCAACGAAATATCAAGCGCTTTAAAAAGCAATATCAACCCTGAAATAAACAGCAGAAAATTTAAAATGCTGATACCGATGTTGGATAATCCTGTTACCTCCCAAATAAGCGGAAACAAAGGGAAGAATGCGAAAATATAATCGCCAACTTTGTTTTGGTCGTAATGATTATCACGGATAAAACGATAATGAACGGCATCCCAACGGATGAGGTTTTCGTTGGTTACTTTTTCAAACGCTTTGTCGGGAGCAGTTATTTCACCATTCACCTTTTGTATCTGGCGAATGTGTTTGCCGATTGTTTTGTCGTAAACCGTTTTATTCTGAAAAAGAATATTTGCACCCCAGGCAAGAAGCAGCACCAAAACTCCGAGGGCAAAAGGTTTCAGAAATGAACCCATTATTTATTTTGCGTTGAATAACCCATATTTCAGAATGCAATAGATAGCGCGGAAGCCATCTTTCCAGCCTATTTTTTTCCCTTCTTCGTAGGTGCGGCCGTAGTAGGAAATTCCCACTTCATAAATCCGGATGTTTTTTATGCGTGCAATTTTTGCAGTTACCTCCGGCTCAAATCCAAAACGGTTCTCCACTAAGTTAAGGCTCTTTACCATTTTGCTGTCAAACAGTTTGTAGCACGTTTCCATGTCGGTAAGGTTAAGGTTGGTGAACATATTAGACATGAATGTCAGAATATTATTTCCGATGGAATGCCAGAAAAATAAAATGCGGTGAGGATTTCCACCCATAAAGCGTGAGCCGTAAACCACATCAGCAAAGCCATCAACTATAGGTTGCAACAGCAAATTAAACTCCTGAGGATTGTATTCCAAATCGGCATCCTGCACAATCAAATAATCTCCGGTTGCAAGCTGAATTCCTTTGTGAATGGCAGCGCCTTTTCCCCGATTAATTTCCTGATTATATAGTTGAATATTTAGTTCAGGATGTGCCGTACTATATTTCTCCAATGCAGTTTTTGTGTCGTCTGTTGAGCAATCATTCACTATAATTATTTCTTTTTCAAAACCACCAATCAGTTGCACGGCATTTACTTTATCCAAAATAAGATGAATAGTTCGCGCTTCATTGTATGCTGGAATAATAATGGAAAGTTTTTTAGCGCACATCAGCTTAATCTATGTTTGTGTTTTTAATAATGTAAAGCGGACGGTTACGAATGTTGGCGCTCATGCGGCTGATGTATTCACCAATGATGCCGATGGAGATTAATTGTATTCCACCTATAAAAGTAATGGCAAGCATCAGCGATGTCCAGCCGGGTTCATAAACCTTTAAAATGTAGCGCGAATACAGCGCATACAAAATCATCAGAAAAGAAAAACCTGAAACAACAAAACCTGCACCTGAAGCAAACTTCAATGGAAAATTGGAGAACGATGTTATTCCATCCAACGCAAAACGAATCATTTTGCTGTAAGTATATCCCGTTTCTCCTGATTGCCTTTCGTCACGGTCATACTCTACAAATGTTTGCTCAAAACCCACCCACGAAATTTGTCCGCGCAGAAATTTTTCTTTCTCGGGCATACTCTTTACAATATCAGCTACCTGTTTGCTCATAATCCTGAAATCACCGGTATCAACAGGAATAGAAACCGAAGTAATACTGCCAAGAATGCGATAAAACATTCCGGCTGTAAATTTTTTCAGGAAGCTTTCTCCTTTACGTGCTCTGCGTTTTGCATACACCACATCAAAACCATTTTGCATTTTATTGAACATCTCAATAATCAGTTCAGGCGGGTCTTGCAGGTCAGCATCAATAATTACAATTGCATCTCCTGATGCCTTATCTAATCCTGCACTCACAGCCACCTGGTGACCAAAATTGCGGCTGAAATCAATGTATTTTACAAATGTGTTTTTTGCTGCCAAGGCTTTTATCAGCGCAATTGAATTATCACGACTGCCGTCATTCACAAAAAGAAATTCGGGCTCCACATCCATTTTAGAAACTACCGAATTAAGGCGTTCAAAAAGTGCAGGAATATTTCCTTCTTCGTTGTAAATGGGAATAATTACGGAGAGTTTTTTTTTCATTACAATTTAGTCCAAAATCATTTCAGGAATTTCACCATCCACAATTAATTTACCGGCTGTTGCATTTTGAATGTGTTCAACTGAAATACCGGGAGCACGCTCCAGCAGCTTAAATCCACCTTCGGGCAACACATCTAACACGCCCAATTCCGTTACAATTTTTTTCACGCAGCGCAAACCTGTAATTGGTAAAGTGCATGAAGGTAACAGTTTTGATTCGCCTGCTTTATTTACATGCTGCATCGCCACAATTATATTTTTTGCCGAGGCAACTAAGTCCATTGCGCCACCCATGCCTTTCACCATTTTACCTGGAATTTTCCAGTTTGCAATATCACCATTTTCACTCACTTCCATGGCACCCAAAATAGTCAGGTTTACTTTCTGTGCGCGTATCATTCCAAAACTTAAAGCCGAGTCAAAAATTGCTGCACCCGGCAAAAGTGTTACTGTTTGTTTTCCTGCATTTATCAAATCCGCATCTTCATCGCCTTCAAAAGGAAATGGTCCCATGCCCAGAATTCCGTTTTCACTTTGCAATACCACGTTCACTCCTTTGGGAATATAGTTAGCACAAAGGGTAGGAATACCAATGCCAAGGTTTACATAATATCCGTCTTTAATTTCTTTCGCAATGCGTTTTGCGATTCCGTTTTTGTCTAACACGATTAATGATTTTGCTGCAAATATAAAGTTTGTCGCTTCATTACTAAATCTTTGCGTTCTTTGCTGAATTCTATGCAATCATCATTAACATTAAACCGGAATGAGCGATGGGTCTATATCATCCTGTTTCTCTTTCTCTGGATATACTTGTGGCTTCGTGCTGCACTGATTCCATTTTCGCATGACGAGATAGCAACCTTTTTTCATTACATCCATTCCGAGCGCTTTATTCCGTTTGTGAATATGCATTGGTATGCCAACAACCATTTGCTGAATACGGTTCTGGCATTTTGCTTTTACAAACTGTTCGGAGTTAGTGAGTTGATTTTACGTTTGCCTAACCTTTTATTTTTCCCTGTTTTTTTCTTTTTTGTTTACAAACTTTCACAGGAAATAAAAAACCTGATTTGGCGTTGGTTGTTTGTTATTGTCTTGTGCTTTGCGCATTATTTTATTGAATTTTTTGCCTTGTGCCGCGGCTATGGAATAGCAATGGCTTCGCTGGTTGCTTCAGTGTATTTTCTGATGCAGGCTATAAAAACAAATGAAACAAGGAATTATTTGTATTGCCTTTTGTTTGCTACAATGGCGAGTATGGCGAATCTTACTTTGATCAATTCCAATGCGCTGATTATTTTTTTGCTGGGAATGAATTTGCTCTTGCAATTTAAAAACACAGCCTGGAAAAATATAATTCTTAAGTCACTTGTTATTCTTTTTACGGGCATAATTCCTCTTGGCTTGCTTGCGCGTTTTGCCATGGAATTACAGATACGCGGATTGCTGGATGTTGGCACTCACGATGGTTTCTGGCAGGTAACGATAAAATCAAACACCCTGGTTTTTACCAATTCAGATAACCTGCTGATTGGTTATTATGTGATTTTTTTCTTTGCAGTAATCTGCCTGTTTTTTGTTTTACTTTTTCTGAAAGACAAGAGCCTGAAATTTTTTCATAATTCACGTTTTGTATTTTTATATTTGCTGCTGGGAAATCTTTTTATCACACTTTTTCTTGGTAATTTTTTCAACGTAAATTATCCCGAAGACCGTGCTGCCATGTATTTTTTTCCTTTGCTGGTGGGCAGCTTTTGTTTCCTTGCAGATGATGTTTCAGGATTTATTAACAGTAAAATAAGTGCTGTGATTGCAGCGCCTGCGCTGCTACTTACTGTTCACTTTTTTCTGAATATAAATGTTTCGTATGCTTCGTTTTGGAAAAATCTGCGGATACCTTACCGTTTTCACGACAAGGTGAAGGAATATGTGATTCCGGGTCAACCTCCACCAACTGTTGCCGGTTATAAAATGCGGGGCTATGCCTGGAATTTTATCAATTTCAGGAGGGGCAATATTTTATCGCAGATACATTATGAAGGTTATCCGGATGTAAATGCCGATTTTCAATTGGCACTCATGGAACACCGTAGCGACTGGCTGCAATACTACGACTCGCTGGATTATGATAAGTACTCTGAGATATGGCTATTGAAAAGGAAAACCGCACCTGTTTTAAGTTTGGTTGCTGATAGAAGCGGACTTGCAACCGGTGAAAATTACACGAATGAGTTTTGGAATCTTTATGAAGGAACGGTTGATTCGCTGGCCGGAAAAACGCTTATCATTAATTATGATTTATCATTGCTGGCGTATGAAAATCCATTTACAGCGCAGGTGATTGCTGCCGTCAGCGACAAAGACAATAAATCGTTGCGTTATGAGTGGCTGCAATTTGATTTTTTGCAAAGCGAGTACAACGGTGAGCCACACAATTTTGTGAAAAACTCAATTATTCACAACCTGCCTGCTGAAGCGCACAGCTTAGTGATTTATGTCTGGAATATTCGCAGCAAGCCTTATTCTATAAAGGATGCACGTTGCAGAATAGAAACAATGAAGTAGTAGTTAACTTCTTTTTCTTACGGTTCTTTGCTCTATTCTCTTCTCGTATTTCTCACCCTGGAAAATGCGTGTAACGTAAATTCCAGGCAAATGAATTTCCTGAGGATTCAGTTCTCCAGGTTGCACTAACTCTTCCACTTCTGCAATGGTAATTTTTCCTGCCATGGCAACAAGAGGAGAAAAATTTCGTGCAGTCATTCTGAAAATTAAATTTCCATGCGTATCACCTTTCCATGCTTTTACAATGGCGAAATCAGGTTCAAATGCATATTCCATTAGGTAATCTTTTTCCTCACCGTTGAATTTGAATCTGCGCACTTCTTTTCCTTCAGCCACTTCAGTTCCAACTCCTGCAGGTGTAAAAATTGCAGGCATTCCATAACCACCGGCCATGAGGCGTGTTGCCAATGTTCCCTGCGGAATTAAATCCACTTCCAGTTCACCGCTCAGCATCTGGCGTTCAAACTCTGCATTCTCGCCCACATAAGACGAGATCATTTTTTTAATCAGTTTTTTTTGCAGCAATAATCCTAACCCAAAATCATCAACTCCCGCATTGTTAGAAATGCAGGTTAGATTTTTCTTTCCCTTCTTAACCAAAGCTGCAATGCTATTCTCAGGAATTCCGCACAAACCGAAACCGCCCAGTGCAAGCGTCATTCCATCTTCAAGTCCTGCAAGTGCTTCGTCAGCATTTTTTACTGTCTTGTTCATTGTATCTTAATCGTATTGGGTGTCTTTATTCTTGTTTTGAAGTTTCTCTTTGCCGTATCTCACACAATCTAATTCCACTTTTATGGGTGTTGATGGTCGCTCAAAAGGTCCTTGCGAAATACCAAGTGTAGGGTCGGCATAAACCTTTTTCATGTATAAAGCCCAAATAGGCAATGCCATAGAAGCACCCTGCCCTAAAGCCATTCCGCGGAAGTGGGCGCTACGGTCTTCGCAACCTACCCATGCTCCGGAAACCAGATTAGGAGTTAATCCCATGAACCAGCCATCACTGTTGTTTTGTGTAGTTCCGGTTTTTCCGGCAATGGGGTTCATCATTTTGTAGCGGTAGCGGAGTCTTACACCCGAACCTCCCTGCACAACACCTTCCAATAAATTCAATGTTACATAAGCAGTTTCTTCGCTCATGGCTTCGTTTGTTATAGGAACAAATTCCTGCAACACGTTTCCGTTTTTATCTTCAATGCGGGTGATGTAAACCGGCTTTGTGTAAACACCTTTATTTGCAAATGTTGAATTTGCTCCCACCATTTCATACACAGAAATATCAGGTGTACCGAGGCAGATAGAAGGAACCGGATCAATCGGTGAAGTAACGCCCATTTTGCGAACTAAGTTAATCACTGCTTCGGGACCGTATTGTTTCATTACCCAAGCAGTAACATAGTTGACAGATTGTGCCAACGCAAACTTGAGTGAAATTTCTTCGCCTTCGTGTTTGTGATCTGAATTTTTTGGGGTCCAGTTTTTCAACAAACCGAAAGTTCCTTTTTCAAAAGTATAAGGACGGTTTAACACTTTGTAACAAGGCGAATACCCTTCCTGAATAGCCAATGCATATACAAATGGTTTGAAGGTTGAACCTACCTGACGTTTGCCGTAATAGACCTGATCGTATTTAAAATGCTTATAGTTGATACCGCCAACCCAAGCTTTTACGTAACCGGTTTGCGGATCCATGGACATAAAGCCCGTGTTGAGAAAATGCTTGTAGTAACGGATGGAATCCATGGGTGTGAGCACTGTGTCAATTTCTCCTTTGTAGGAAAAGATGGACATTTCGGTTGGCGTGTTGAATGATCTTTCAATGGAATCCATTGGCGCTTTTTGCAGTTTCATTTTGCGGTAACGCTCCGTGCGTTTCATCGCCTGCTTCATCACTTTCGGAATTTCTTCATCCGTAAGTTGATAGAAAGGAGCTTTGCTTCTGCCTTTATGTTCTTTGAAAAATGATTCCTGCAACACCGATAAATGTTCGCGCACTGCTTCTTCTGCATAAATCTGCATCCTGGAATTGATGGTGGTGTAAATCTTCAATCCATCGCGGTACAAATCATAATTGGTGCCGTCAGGTTTTTTATTTTCCTTGCACCACCGGATCAATTCACCACGCAAAAATTCGCGGAAATAGGTTGCGCTTCCCTCATTGTGGTCAACACTTCTGTAAATGAGTTTAAGAGGTATTTGTTTGAGTGAATCATACTTTACTTTTTCGAGGTAACCGTAATTCACCATTTGCATCATCACCACATTGCGCCTGTGTTCGGTAGTGTCGGGTCTTCTGCGGGGATTAAACAGTGAAGGATTTTTAGCCATGCCTACCAACAAAGCAGCTTCCTCAATTTTCAAGGAGTCAGGAGAGGTATTGAAATAAACGCTTGCTGCGGTTTGAATGCCCACGGCATTGTGAAGAAAGTCAAACTCATTGAGGTACATGGTCAGGATTTCCTGCTTGGTGTAACGTCTTTCCAGTTTCACGGCAATAATCCATTCCGAAAGTTTTTCAATTACAATACCTCCGTTCATCGCTTTGCGGGTATTGAAAAGTTGTTTCGCTAATTGTTGTGTAATCGTGCTTCCTCCACCGCTGCTGGTGTTTCCGGTAAGAACGCCTTTTACTACACGCATCAATGCCCGAAAGTCAATTCCTGAATGTTCGTAGAAACGGGCATCTTCGGTTGCCACCAAGGCATTTACCAGATCGGGTGAAAGGTTTTCGTAGCGTGCCTGTGTGCGGTTTACTGCGTAGTAGCTTCCCAGCACTTTCTGGTCGGCAGAAATAACCTGCGAAGCAAGCATGCTCTTGGGGTTTTCCAGCTCTTCCAGACTGGGCAATTCGCCAAACAGACCTACTGAAATGAGCAGAATAATTAATCCAATCAGCAGCAAAGGGGATGCAAACAGCAGCCAGAAGAGACGTGCGTATTTATTGTTATCGGTGGTTTTTGCCATGGTTTGTTTCGTCACCCTGAACTTGTTTCAGTGTCTTTAATCACCAAGATGTTGAAACAAGTTCAGCATGACGGCAATTTTGCCCAAAAGTAATACAAATCTCATGAAGGGATTTGGGTATTAAACGAAAAGACTAACAGGAAATTGTTGGAAGTGCAAATTGTTTTTTCTCTTCCGGAGTTTTCGCTGCCTCTTGCAGCGGTGTTGCTCCCACTTGCAAAGGTTTTGTTGTCTCCTGCAGGACTGTTGCTGCCTCTTGCAGAGCTTTTGTTGTCTCTTGCAAGACTGTTGTTCCTTCTTGCAGAGGTGTGTGCGTCTCTTGCAGGACTTTTGCTCCCTCTTGCGGAGGTGTTGCTGCCTCTTGCAGAGGTGTGAGTGCCTCTTGCAAGACTGTTGTTGCCTCTTGCAGCGGTGTTGCTCCCTCTTGCGGTACTTACAGCATTAATTGCATAGCAATTGGTGTTAATTGCGGCACAGTGAGTGTTAATTGTAGAGATGTTGCTCCCTCTTGCAGGACTGTGAGCGCCTCTTGCAGCGCTGTGAGTATGGGTTTATTGGGTAATAATGTCAGTTTATGGGGTGTTTTGTGCCTAATTGGCAGAAAACTGGGTAAGAACCTACCGCTGCACGGCAATTTTGTGGTATTGCTACCTCCTCATAAACACCACTTTACCAGTTGCCATGCTTTCGTTAGTTTGCAAACGGATAAAATAAATCCCTTGTGCCAATCCCAAGCCAGCAAGGTTAATACTTAACCGGTTTATTCCCAGTTGAGGAATTGCCTTTTCTGATTTACCAATGTCATACAATAGTTGTCCGTTTACATCATACAATTGCAGGGTTAGATTTTCTGCTTTGGTTAATGTATATTCTATGTTTACTACATCCCCCGTTTGTGTTGGATAAACATTGAAATCAAAAAATGATTCCTGCTCGTTAATGCCGATGGTAATGTCGGTAAACACAGCTGTTATGGTATCACTTGTTGTAAAATCTGTGAAAACATGCGGATCGAGTGTGCTGTTGCTTAATACATTTCCGTTAGTGGTTTCCCAATGACTGAAGACAAAATTTGTATTAGCTGTTGCGGTGAGGTTGGTAGTTATATTTCCGAAATAGGTTCCTGTCCAAGGAAACTGATTCAGATTAAGTGAATTGAACAGAATTGTTCCTGCACCGGCAGGTTCGGTTTTCAGGGTAATATCATACGGTCCGGTTAAGGCATAGCAATCGGTCCAGCTGGTTGTTAATGCTGTGCAGCGGTCATCAATAAAGTCACGTAACTGCTGAACGTTTTGTGTCCACTCGTTGTACGTTCCGCTCCAGCGATTTGAGTGACGTGTCATTTCGGGAGCAATCAATGCGGCAGTGCTGTCTAATTTGGGCAGCATGTTTTCGCAACTGAAAACGGTGTTCCATAAATCAATCTGGCGCGAAATGTAATAATCGTTGAACCCTTCATTTTCGCGCAGTTTCATCAGCACACCGATGTGATCTTCGGGGTCGGAATCTCCGTCTAATCCTTCGGGGTCACAGACATCTGCGTTTGGTGAAATATCGGGAATGCCGGTGTAATTGATGTAGTGACCGAATGTGGCATCGTTGTCCCAAAGTGCATAACCCCACTTAAGATGTGTACCGTTGGGATCGGTACCGCGCCACCATGCTGTGTTCCAGTTCAGCCAGTCGGAGCAAACAGTGAACATATTTACCAATACATAATCGGTAAGGCTGGTTACATCGTAGCGGTCTGCGACATACTGGTAATTATTTTGCACACTTAGATCGTTGTTCATGATATAGTCATATAGCGTATACCAATCATCAAGGGCTGCCTGTCCGCCATATTCAGCCCAGGTATTTCCCCATGTTTCGATGTAATAAAGGTTAAACTTATCCTGATTGTAATAATATTTGGTGTTGTCGTGATCATCAGGATTGTCGCGTAAATCATATACTCCCCAATAAGCACCGTTGAGGTAAATAACACATTTAGAACCTCTGCGCACATCAAGATTTAAGCCTCCCTGCAAACTTAGATTATGAATAAATGCATCGCGCAGGTGAGCACTACCGGCATTAGAAGGATTATGGTCTGCAGGATAATTATCATCACCGGCTGCACGAAGTATCACACGCTGAAAATTATTACGGTCGGTGGTATTAAATAATGGCGTTTCTACCGAATGGTTGTAACCCATTTCATCACGCGAAACAAAATCCAGACTGCGCTGACTGTTTGCCCACGAATCCTGTCCGTGGCTGTTGAACTCGCCATAACTTTTTGCGGTGCGGGTTCCTGAAGTATCAAAATATTCAAAGCTTCCGTAAGGGCGCAGACTGTTGTCGCCATTAGCAAGTGTGGTAAGCTGTGAACCTGTAACAGAAACAACGGGCAGGCTATGCGTTTCGTTTATAAAATACGTTTCAAAACGAATGAAACTGCTGAGAATATTTGCATTGGTGGAATAAGTTTTTGCTTTTATCACCGTAGTTGCCGAAACAGTAATAGGTCCTGTATAAAGCGTAGATGATTGCAGCGGTTCATTTCCGTTGAGCGTGTAACGGATAGAAGAACTGGGTTCTGTTGTGGTAAGCGTAACAGTTTGTGTAGTTGTATAAAATCCTGCTGCAACACTCGCCACCGGCTTTACGGAATAAGCACTGTAAGGTGTGGAGGTATTGTTAGATGCGTTGGGTGTGGGTGTACTGAAAATACTCCATCCGCTGTTACCGTTGGTAGTGCGCCCGTATGAGTGACCTACCTTGGTTGTGAACGTGATTTTATAATCAATGATAACGCCTGAAGCGTTGGAGAACACCACAAACTCGCCATTATTTTTTGTTTGCTTGAGTGTGAAATTGGTGTGGTAATTTCCGACTGTTGAAACATCTCTGCCCGATGCCCAGATGCGCAGATAACTATTTCCAGCAATGGATACGCCTGAAGGAAATTGCCATTTGGTATTGTTCAGTGAATCATCACTGAGGTAATAACCTGTAAGATTTACGGCACTTCCGGTTGTATTGTAAAGTTCAATCCAGTCGTTGTAATCATTGTGGTCGTCAACATACTGATTGAGGTTAGAGCAGGAGAATTCGTTGATTACAATTTGAGCCGGACAATTGATAATTGACAATTGACAATTGATAATTACTAAAATGAGAAAAAGTTTCTTCATGGATTTTATTTTCAACAAAGATATATTTTCCGCACACAGCCTTCAAAATCATTAAAATTGCAGAATGAAAACCTACTCGCGCACAGTAACCGCTGCACCTGAAAAATTGGTGGAGAACGGAAAGTATAATCTTGGTTGTTTCAACACGCCCGTTAAGCAGGCTAATCTGTTGGATTTTCCTGCGCCTTATAAACTGCCGTTGCCGCGTGCACTGAAAGCTTTACAATTGCGAGAGTGGCAGGCTTTTCAATTGATGGGCAAAGACCATTTTGTGATGGTGGCTATTTACAATGCCAAGAAAATTTCGCTGGTGCAGTTTATTGTTTACGACATTAAAAACAACCACAAAATAAAATACGAGAAGAAGGTGGCTTCGTGGGATTTAACGGTACCTGATACGTTGTATAATTCGGTGGCATCTTATACCAGCAAGAACTTTTCGCTTGAGGCAAAGCATAATATTGCTACCAATAAATTAGAACTTACTGCCTGGATAAAAGGCTTTCAAAATCTTCCGGATGTGAATGCGCACTTCAGCGGGCTGCACGATGTTATAACCTACACGCCTATGGTGGTTTGCAATCCGTTTTCGGCAGGCAGAGTAATGTATTCGCACAAATGTCTGATGCCGATGGAAGGAGAGTTGGTAATTGGCGACAAGCACTTAAAGTTTGAGCAAAGTGATTCGCAAATGATATTAGACGACCACAAAGGGTATTATCCCTACCCAACCGTTTATGACTGGGTAACGGGTATGGGGCGTGATAAAGAAAACCGCATTGTTGGTTTTAACCTTACCAACAATCAGGTGATAGAACAGGAAAAATATAATGAGAACTGTTTGTGGCACGGTGGTCAATTGCATCCGCTGCCCCCCATAAAAGTAAAACGCCCCGAGGGTGTAAAAGGCAAGTGGCAGATAAGTGATGAATACGATATGGTGAATCTGGAATTCACGCCCGTTATCCATACATCGGTGAACATAAATCTGCTGATTTTAAAAAGTCAGTACGAGGGGCCTTACGGTTTTTTTAACGGCTACCTGAAAAAGACAACAGGCGAAAAAGTGATGATTGAAAATATGTTTGGTATGGGTGAGGATTTTTATTTAAGAGCATGAAGAAAATTAAGTTGGCAGCGGCAGGTGGCAGGTGGCAGTATTGGATGACTGCCGCCTGCTGCTTTCTGGTGCTTACCTCCCAAGCGCAGGAATGGAAACTGGTTAAAGATGAAGACGGCATAAAAGTTTATTCGCGCCTGCCCGAGGGTGCTAAATTTGATGAGGTGCGTGCCACCATGCGTGTAAAAACAACTCTTTCGGCTTTTACCGCTTTACTGAAAGATGTTCCGGGCTATACTGAGTGGGCTTATAACTGCGTGGAAGCAAAAATGGTACTTGCTGTTTGCGACACAGCGCAATGCTATTATACGCATACCGGTTTACCGTGGCCGGCCAGCGACCGCGACCAGGTTTTCCGTTCGTCACTGAAACAGGATAGCGTTACAAGGGTTATCAGAACTAATTCTGTTTGTGTGGTTGATATGGTAAAAGAAAATGACGGAATTGTAAGAATTAAAGAAGGAAAAACCGGATGGACACTTACTCCGCTTGCGGGAGGCTTTGTTGATGTGGAATATTTCGCAAAAATAAATCCGGGCGGAAGTGTGCCGGCATGGCTGGTAAATTCCACTATTGATATGGGACCATTTAATACACTTAAAAAAGCCCGCGAACTGCTGGAAGGTGGAAAGTATAAAGACGCTACCTTCTGGTTTGTGAAGGAGTTGGAATAAACATTATCACAATGAAGTACTTTATACTTTTTCTTAGCATTCTCATCATCAATGCTTGTTCCTCTAAAACCAATTGCCCCGGGGAGGCCGATAACACGCTGCTTCAAAAAGTATCTGTTTATTCCAGCGATAGTATTGTTGCTGCAACCTATTTCAGTGCCGATACCAATTGGGCAGAACTGGCAAAAGCCTTATGGCAGGAAAAAAACAAACTGCTTGCAGGAAAAGATTCAACTACAATCTTCTACCTTCTGGTTTTTAATAACTGCAGGCACACCCCTGATATTTCTGCTGACTACACTACAGCATGGAACCCCGATTTAATGACTTACCGTTACTGCATCCTGGATAATGGTTTTGGCTTTACACGCTTTTGCTACGGTATTCGCTTTGACGAAGGCAGAATAGGGGATTGGGCATATTTTCGCTATGTAAATAATGACGGTTCATTGGCAAAAGTGGAATAATTCGCAGCCTTTCTTATTTTTGCCGCCCCCAACATTAAACATTGGACTTTCAACTTTAAACCGATACAGCAATGGGAAGAGTATTTGAAAAACGCAAACACACCATGTTTGCCCGCTTCGACAAGATGGCGAAAGGCTTTACCAAAATAGGTAAAGAGATAGGTATAGCAATAAAACAAGGTGGTGCCGACCCGGGCTCAAACCCGCGACTGCGCGCTGCCATGCAAAATGCTAAGGCTATCAACATGCCGAAGGACAGAGTTGATGCCGCCATCAAACGTGCGTCTAGCAAAGAGGAAAAAGACTTTGAAGAAAGTACTTTTGAGGGTTATGGTCCTTATGGTATTGCCATGCTGATTGAGTGCGCCAGCGATAATAACACACGCACAGTTGCCAACATACGCATGTATTTTTCGCGGGCAAATGGTGCGCTGGGAACTACCGGCTCTGTAGCGTTTATGTTTGAGCGCAAAGGTGTTTTCACGATTGACGACACCGGAAAAGACATTGAAGAACTTGAACTGGACCTGATTGACCATGGTCTGGAAGAGATAAATAAAGACGAAGACGGCACGTTCCTGTACACCGATTTTGTTGACATGGGCAGAATGCAGAAAGCCCTGGAAGAAAAACATATTCCAATTCTAAGTACTACCAAACAGCGCTTCCCCGCTACCACCTTAGAGTTAAACGAAGCGCAGCAAGCCGAAATAAACGCACTGATTGAACGCTTTGAAGACGATGACGATGTGCAGGCGGTGTATCATAATATGAAGTAACACATTAACACCTGAATACAATATTTTCTATATTCGCAGCCCCAAATAAAAAAAGATAACGATGTCCATTCTACAAAAAATCAGAGAAAAAACTTATTTAGCACTTATATTCGTTGGGCTTGGTATTGCCCTGTTTGTTATTGATCCCAGCTCTATTTTCAGCAGCTCGCAGCGTGGTGAAACCCATGTTGGTATTATTGCCGGTGAAAAAATTGAAGGACAGGATTTTGAACTGAAAGTTCAGGAGGCTATTGAAAACTACAAAGCCAACTATCAGCAGGCTAATATTGACGAGGCTACCAAAGAAGCTATCCGCAACCAGACCTGGGACCAGCAAATTCAGGAAATAGTAATGGGAAGCCAGCACGAAGAACTTGGGCTAACCGTTAGCGCTGAAGAATTGTTTGACATGATTCAGGGGCCAAACCCAAGCCCGCAGGTGCGCCAGGCTTTTGGCAATCCGCAAACAGGGGAGTTTAATCCTGCCAACGTAATTGCTTTCCTTAAAAGAATGGACGAAGACGAAACGGGCGACACCAAAAAGCGCTGGTTGGCTTTTGAAAAGGACATGAAAAAGCAACAGGTTTACACCAAATACAACACGCTTGTAAAAAAAGGTCTTTACATTACTACTGCCGAGGCTAAAGCCGATAACGCAGCTAAAAACAAAATGGCAAACGTTCGTTTTGTGGCTAAGCGTTATGCTGCTTCAACCGACACTACAGTTAAAGTTACCGATGCAGAGATAAAATCATATTATGCAGCCAACAACTACAAAGAGCAATACAAACAGGACGAAGCCGTTGACCTTAAATATGTAGCTTTTGACATCAAACCTTCTGATGACGATAATCAGGCTGCAAAAAAATGGATAGATAAAACCACTGAAGAATTTAAACTCACCGATAACGATACCTTGTTTATCAATATCAATTCAGATAAGCCTTATGCAGCAATGTGGTACGCTGAATCAGCACTTCCTGCTGCTGTTGATACCCTTAAAAAAGCTGTGGTTGGAACTGTTGCAGGTCCTTATCTGGAAAATGAAAGCTGGAAAGTGTCTAAGCTTCTGGGAACTAAAATGGCTGTTGACTCAGTTAAAGCCCGCCATATTCTTTTGAAAGTGGAAGGCGGAAATGCGGAGCTTGTAAAAGCTAAAGCCGACAGTCTTAAAAAAGTAATAAAAGCAAAAAATAATTTTGCCGAATTGGCTAAAGTTCTCTCAACCGATGCCGGTTCAGGCGCGCAGGGTGGCGACCTTGGCTGGTTCAAAGAAGGTGTTATGGTTCCTGAATTTAACAATGCCTGCTTCAATGGCAAAAAAGGAGATATGACGGTTGTTGAATCACAATTTGGTATTCACCTGATTGAGATACTGGACAGAAGCAAAGAATCACGCAAGCTTAACATCGCAACAGTGGAGCGCCTGACCGAGCCAAGCGATAAAACCTTCCAGAACATTTATTCTAAAGCAAGCGATTTTTCTACTAAAAACCGCACGCTCGAAGCATTTGAAGCTGCCGCAACCGAAGGTGGATACAATGTGCGTATTGCCGCAAACATTAAACCGATGGAAGGCAAAGTTGCCGGACTTGATAATCCCCGCCCTATTATCCAGTGGGCTTACAACACGGCTAAAAAAGGTGATGTATCGGAGGTATATGAAGTAGGCAACAAATATGTAGTAGTGGTATTAGCCGAGAAATACGAGAAAGGTGTTAAACCACTTGAAACCATTAAAGAAGAGTTGGAAGCCGAGGTGCGTAAAGAAAAGAAAGCAGAACAGTTCATCAAAGAATTTGAAGCCGCTCTTGCAGGAAACCCTGCTATTGACGCTCTTGCCGGTAAAATGAATGCACCGGTTGAAACGGCACAAAACGTAGTATTCAGCGCAGGCTCCATACCGGGAATGGGTAAAGAGCCTGAAGTATTGGGTACTATTGCTGCATTGAAAGCTGCCACAGCTTCTAAACCGGTAAAAGGTTTATCAGGGGTGTATGTAGTGTATGTTGACAACGTGGTGGAAGCTCCCGAAGTAACCGATTTTGCTCCCGCTAAAAAACAATTAGCACAAACCCTTGCTTCACGTGCCGATTACGAAGTGTACGAAGCATTGAAAGACAAAGCGGAGGTAAAAGATAACCGCGTGAAGTTTTATTAAGCAACTTCTCAAAACTGAATAAAGAAACCCGCTTCATGCGGGTTTTTTTTTGCCTTTTCAATACAAAATGTTGGTTGGGTGTCACACAGACGCGTGTGTTGGGTCAAAAAACATTATTTAGTATCACACAGGCACGTGTGTTGCCTTAAATACCCTTATTGAATGCAACACAGGCTCGTGTGTCGGACAAAATAGCATGTTTGTATATAACACAGAAACCTGTGTTTGACAGAATAGCAGTATTTAATATAACACACGTGCCTGTGTGATACTAAAGAGGCTTCTTGATAGTAACACAGATGCCTGTGTTACATCCAATAGAATTCAGCATCTAAACTTCCGTATCCGGATAACACTCAATTGTCTTCTTCACCTCAACAACTGCATCCTGTACGCATCCAGTTTAATAAACACAAACAGCAGAATAGTAAACGCCCACAGCGATGAGCCTCCGTAGCTGAAAAAGGGAAGGGGAATACCGATAACGGGGGCAAGTCCTATGGTCATGGCAATGTTTACCGCAAAGTGAAAGAACAGAATAGAAGCCACCCCGTAGCCATAGATGCGTGTAAAGGTCGATTTCTGTCGCTCGGCTACATAAATAATGCGCACTAATAAAAACAGGAACAACACAATCACCACAAAGGCGCCCATAAAACCCCACTCTTCGCCCACGGTGCAAAAAATAAAGTCGGTGCTTTGCTCGGGCACAAACTTGTATTTGGTTTGCGTACCGTTTAAAAAACCCTTGCCTGTAAAGCCGCCCGAGCCAATGGCAATTTTACTCTGGTTCACGTTATAGCCAACGCCTTTCGGGTCATCTTCCTTGCCCAGCATAACATTGATACGCGTTTTCTGATGTATCTCCAGCACATTGTCAACCACATACCCCACGCTGTATGACATACCCGAAAACACCACCGCAGTGCCGCCAATAAGCAGCGCATTTTTCCAGTTGCGTTTGCCCGCAATAAAGATGAGAAAAGCAATTACGCCCACAATCCACATCATCGTCTTGGGGTCAAACAGCAGCGTAACAATAAACACCAAAACCACCGCCACACCCGCCATCAAAAAGTTTCCCGATAAGCCTTCGCGATACAGCACAAACAAAAAAGCCCCGTAAACCAATGCCGAACCCGTATCGTTCTGCAACAGAATAAGCAGGGCAGGGGCGGCAATAAAAGCAGCCGTAATCAGTTTGGTTTTATTGTCCTCAAACTTAATGTTCATGGTGCTCAGATATTTGGCAACCACCAGCGCAGTGGCAAATTTCCCGAACTCGGCCGGCTGTATCCTGAAGTTGCTGCCAATCTCAAACCACGATTTGCTTCCCGAAACCTCGCGCCCGAAAACCAATACCAATATAAGCAGCAGCATCACCAACCCGTAAACAGGATAGGCCGAAATGGTATAAAATTTTCCGTCAATCAGCAGAATAACCGCAGCAATAAAAATGGAACTGCCTATCCAGATCAACTGCTTGCCATAGTTTTCCGAAGTGTCGAGAATACTTTTGTGCTCCTCGTTATACACGGCAGCATAAATACTTATCCAGCCCAGGAAAATCATTACCAGAAAGATGGAAACCATCACCCAGTCTATGTTATCGAATATGGAGGTTTGTTTTCTCATTCTGTTTTCCCGTCATTGCGAGCCATAGCGAAGCAATCTCTCAATAAGTTTGCTTCGGGTGAAAAACCCTCGCAATGACGAACTATCTTTATACTGTTAATCGTTTCCATTGAGTGAATCATTTAATCAATTGATGTTTCTTTTTTAGCAACAGGTTTCTCAACCGGCTTCGGCATCAGGTTGGCATTCAAAATAAATTCTTCTACCAAAGGTCGTCTTAAACTATCGGTCAGGTATTTTTCAATCAGCAAACTGGCAATAGGTGCAGCATAGGTTCCGCCCTTCCCTGAATTTTCAACAAATACCGCCAATGCAATCTTGGGATTGTCTTTGGGCGCGAAACACACAAACACCGAGTGATCCTCACCATGCGGGTTTTGTGCCGTTCCTGTTTTTCCGCAATAC
Organism: Chitinophaga pinensis; assembly: GCA_945861685.1. GTDB lineage: Bacteria > Bacteroidota > Bacteroidia > SXHM01 > SXHM01 > SXHM01. The sequence continues at coordinate 22,686 of CAMAVO010000003.1, forward strand.
GGTATGCCTTTCAGTTTCGAGCGCGCTGCCGTTCCTGCTTCAACAACCTGTTCCATTCCGTCAATCACCAGTTGAAAATAACCGCTATCAATAGTGGTGTAGTTGCGGGTGGTAAATTCGTTCTCAATTTTTTTAGCACCAATCTGTTTCACCAGATGGGGCGGATAATAAAAGCCACGGTTGGCAAGCGTAGCCACAAGATTAGCCAATTGCAGCGGAGTAGTTCCCAACTCGCCCTGTCCTATACTTAACGAAACAACGGTCAAAGATTTCCAGCGGCTCTTGCCATAAATCTTATCGTAATAATCACCCGTTGGAATTAATCCTTTCAACTCGCTCGGTAAATCGGTGTTGAACTTTTTCCCGAAACCAAAACTCAAAACGTGTTTACGCCACACATCATATCCTTCGCGCACCGATTTTTTGCTGTCGAGGATATTGCGGTAAACGTTGCAGTAATAAGCATTGCACGAGTGCTGCACCGATTGCAGCAAATTAAGTGGAGAAGGATGCTGGTGACAACCCACATGAATTGGTCCGGCAGAATAACCCATTCTGCAACCATAAGTTGTTTGCGGAAACACCACTTTCTCCTGTTGTCCGATAAGATTGTTAACCAACTTAAATGTTGAGCCGGGCGGATACTGTGCCATCAGTGCGCGGTTAAACAATGGCTTGAATTCGTCTTTAGACATCAGCGAATAATTGGCAGAACGCACTCTGCCCACTAACAAATTAGGGTCGTAAGTAGGACTTGTGGCAAGCACTAAAATCTCTCCTGTGCTGGGCTCTATCGCCACCACGCTGCCGATTTTATTTTGCATCAGCTTTTCGGCATACGCCTGCAACTCACCGTCAATAGTGGAAATAAGGTCAAGCCCCGAAACGGGCAGCTTGTCGTACTCACCGTTTTTAAAACTTCCTTTCGGAACATTTTTTACATCCACCATCATCACCTTGTCGCCTTTTTGTCCACGCAGATATTCCTCGTAATATTTCTCAATGCCACTCACACCAATGTAATCACCCGACTTGTAATACACATTATCCTTGGTCATGCGCTCGTCAACCTCGCCTACATAACCCAGCAAGTGTGCAGCCACCCTGCTCGGATACTTGCGCAGCGTGCGGGTTTGCGTAAAAAATCCTTTATAGTGATGCAGCTTCTCCTGCAGCATGGCATAAAACTCAGACGACAATTGTTTCTCAAAAACAGAAGGCTTGTGTTTAGAGTAGTCCGTTATTTTTTGCATCCGCTGCTTAAAATCTTCTACCGTAATACCAAGCGTGTTGCAGAAATCCAGCGTATCTAAATCATCCACCTGTTTTGGAATTACCATCAAATCATAATACGCTTCGTTATAAACAAGCAACTTGCCGTTGCGGTCGTAAACCAGGCCCCGCGCAGGATATTCAGTCATGTGGCGCAACACATTATTCTCTGCCGAAAGTTTATAGCTGTCGTCAAGCACCTGCAAAAAAAACAGGCGGATAAGAAAAATAATTCCCGTGATAACAATCACGCCACCGATGAGAAGCTTACGGTCGGAATAGCGTAAATCCATTAGTTCTTTTTAACCGTGCTGAAAAGATACTGCGACACAATTACCAACCCAAGCGTAAATGCCGAACTCAATATAACGCGCAGCAGCGTTGAGAAAAACGAAGAGAACCGAAATATCTCTAAATAGAAAAGCGCAAAGTGATGCAGCAGAATTAGTATCCCTGCATAGGTCAGCATCCATCCAATCCCAAACTTCTGAATGGTAGCTACACTGCCGCGGTCAAAGCCTTCGCGTGGCGAAATCATGCTCAGCAAATAGGGTCGGCAAAATGCCATAAACACACTTGCTGAGGTGTGCATTCCTGCAGTGTTTTCAAATAAATCAATGCTTAAACCCATCACAAAGGCAAGCAAAAGCAAAAGCCATCCTGGTATATCAATCGGCAGCATAAGTATGAAGAAAACGTAGAGGTAAGGATTGATGAACCCACCCAACTGAACGTTGTTAAGAATCAACACCTGAAAGATGATGAGGAAAATAAAACGCAATACATTTCTCGCTAACAGTTCAATCATTGCTCAAATCTTCTTCTAATTGCAGTTGTTCGTTTTTAAGCAGGTTGCCCACTATATACACATTAGTAACACTGCGGAAATCCGTTCCGGGTTTTACTTTTATGGTGTAGAAATTATTACCCGCTTCCAGTTCAAATTCTTCAATTGTTCCAATTATAATGCCTTCCGGAAAAATAGTGGAGAACGAAGTAGTGAGCACTGTATCACCCTTGTGCAGCTTCACGTGCGATGGAATATCAACCAAATCAACCACCGAAGCATCGTTGCCGTTCCACACTACCGAACCAAAATAATTGTTGTTTTTTATCTGCCCACTTATTTTTGAATTTACGTGCAACATGGAAATCACGGTGCAAAAATTTTCAGATACATTTTTCACAATTCCAACAACACCAACCGGAGTAATTACAGCCATGTCTGGTTCAACACCATGCAGACTTCCTCGGTTCAGTGTAAGGTAATTATTTCGCTTGTTTACCGATTTATTAACCACCCGTGCAGCCCGGTAGTTGTATTGTTGGCGGTAAACGGTATCGTTGATGCTGAATACCTGCACATCGTATCTGAAATATGAATTAGGATGATGCTTTTTCAGTTCCGCATTTTCAGCAGCAAGAATTTCATTAGCCTTTTTCAGCGAGAAGTATTCGGTGATGTTGCTGTAAATATTCAGGAAGTTTCCGCTGACCGTATTTGCTGAATTGATAAAACCCGCGCGCTGATAATTATTGTTTTGTATCAGCAGGTAAACCGCAAAACTCTGTAAAAGCAGAAACAGAAAAACAAAATGATTTCGCCAGATGAATACAAATATGTTTTTCATTTTTTCGCATCCGCCTCAGGCGGATTAGCAACTTATCTCATGAGGAATGGGAACTTGTCAATATTTTTCAGCGCAATGCCCGTGCCACGCGCAACCGCGCGCAACGGGTCTTCGGCAATGTGTACAGGCAAACCTGTTTTGCGTGAAATACGCAAATCCAACCCGCGTAACAATGCACCGCCACCTGCAAGGTAAAGACCTGTTCTGTAAATATCAGCCGAAAGTTCAGGAGGAGTCATCTCCAACGCATTCATTACCGCAGTCTCAATTTTGATGAGGGATTTATCTAATGCCTGTGCGATTTCCTGGTAGGTAATTTTTACTTCTTTTGGTTTTCCGGTCATTAAATCTCTTCCGTGAACAGCTAAATCAGGTGGAGGATTTTCCAATTCCACCAATGCAGAACCCACTTCAATTTTTATTTTTTCTGCGGTGCGCTCACCTATTAAAACATTGTGTTGTCTGCGGATATAATCTTCTATATCAGCCGTTAAATCATCACCTGCCGTGCGGATAGAGCGGTCGCAAACAATACCCCCCAGGGCGATAACCGCAATTTCACTCGTTCCGCCACCAATGTCAATAATCATATTTCCCATCGGCTCTTCCACGTCAATGCCTATACCGATTGCAGCAGCCATCGGCTCCTGAATCAGATAAACTTCTTTTCCGCCAGCGTGTTCTGCCGAGTCGCGAACCGCACGTTTTTCCACCTCGGTAATACCTGAAGGAATGCAAATAACCATTTTCAGTGAAGGCTGAAACAGTGAGCTTTTTCCCTGATTCACCATTTTTATCATTTCGCGAATCATGTGTTCCGCAGCCTGGAAATCCGCTATCACACCATCGCGCAACGGACGAATGGTTTTAATGTTTTCGTGTGTTTTGCCATGCATCTGCATCGCTTTTTTACCAACAGCCATCACCTTTTCGGTACGTCTGTCAATCGCAACAATAGAAGGTTCATCCACCACCACTTTATCATTGTGAATGATTAATGTGTTGGCCGTTCCAAGGTCAATCGCAATTTCCTGTGTTAAAAAATTAAAAAGTCCCATGAATTTTTAGTTGAAATATTTTAGTGTTTAAAATGTCTTGTTCCTGTCATTACCATTGCCATCCCGTTGTTGTTACAATAGTCAATTGATTCCTGATCTTTTACGGAGCCTCCGGGTTGCAGCACTGCTGTAACTCCTGCGTTGTGTGCTATTTCCACGCAATCAGGAAAGGGAAAAAATGCATCAGAGCCCATCACCGAACCGTTGAGGTCAAAACCAAATGATGTTGCTTTTGCAATAGCTTGTCTCAATGCATCTACTCGCGAAGTTTGTCCTACACCGCTTGCTAATAGTTGTTTGTTTTTTGCCAGAACGATGGTGTTGCTTTTTGTATGCTTCACAATCTTGTTGGCAAACTCCATGTCGGTGAATTCGTTTGCAGTTGGCGCTTTTGTTGTTGCCGTTTTCATATCGGCAGTGGTTTCTGTTTTCAGGTCTTTATCCTGTTCAATCACTCCGTTCAGCAATGTGCGGAATTGTTTCTTGGAAAACTCAACAGGTTTCTGAATCAGAATAATTCTGTTCTTTTTCTGTTTCAGAATTTCAAGAGTCGCTGAAGAATAGGATGGCGCAATAATCACTTCAAAAAAGAGGTTATTAATTTCCGTTGCTGTTGCTTCATCCACTTCACGGTTGGTGATGAGAATGCCACCAAACGCTGAAACAGGATCAGCTGCCAGTGCAGCTTTCCATGCATCTGTCAAACTAGTTCTGCTTGCAATTCCGCAAGCGTTATTGTGTTTTAAAATGGCGAAGGTTGGTTCTGCAAATTCAGCAATCAAAGCAACTGCAGCATCAACATCCAACAGGTTGTTGTATGATAATTCTTTGCCGTGAAGTTTATCAAACAGGTCTTCCATCTTTCCATAGAAGATGCCTTGTTGATGTGGGTTTTCACCGTATCTCAGTATTTGTGCCTGTGCAATGCTTTGTTTGAAAATATTTTTCTTGCCCTGATTGAAATAATTGAAAATGGCGCTATCATAGTTCGATGAAATGTGAAACGCATTCAATGCATGTTCCTTGCGTTCTTCCAAAGTTGTTGAACCATTTTTTTCATTCAGTAATTCAAGTAATGCGGGATATTCATCACGTGAAGAAACAATCAGCACATCTTTAAAATTCTTAGCAGCAGCGCGGATAAGCGAAATGCCGCCAATGTCAATTTTCTCAATAATATCTTGCTCAGCAGCGCCTGAAGCAACTGTTGCTTCAAACGGATAAAGGTCAACAATCACTAAATCAATTTCAGGAATTTCGTATTCCTCAAGCTGCAATATATCAGATTGTAATTCACGTCTGCCAAGTATTCCGCCAAAAATTTTCGGATGCAACGTTTTTACTCTTCCTCCTAAAATAGAAGGGTAGGAGGTAAGTTCTTCAACCGGAATAACCGTTTCACCAAGGTCTTCAATGAATTTTTGTGTCCCACCTGTTGAATAAATATTCACACCAAGCTCACGCAGTTTTAAAATTATAGGTTCAAGATTATCCTTGTAGTAAACAGAAATCAAGGCATTCTTAATTTTTTTCAAGTCGCTCATTTAATCAATTATCAAAAAAAAATCCGGGGAAGTGCCGTTTTTCAGGCGTATCAAAAGTAGATATAATTCTACATTTAAAACCTACATTTGTAAACGATTTTTTAAAAATTATTTTCAAGTTTTAAACAAACCTGTTTTGAGGCTTTACCTGAAGTTAGTGAATGAGAGTATTGCAATGGCAGTAGGCGCATTGGTGGTGAATAAACTGCGCACTGTTCTTTCACTGCTTGGAATTACCATTGGCATTCTGGCTATTATTTCAGTTTTCACCATGGTCGACTCTATGGAAAAACAAGTTCGCGGCAGTGTTGAATCGTTGGGTGATGATGTTATTTTTATTCAGAAATGGCCATGGACTTTCGGACAGGGCTACCCCTGGTGGAAATACTGGCAACGCCCTGTTCCCACTTTGAAAGAGTTGCACGAAGTGCAGGAGCGTAGCAAAAATGCTGAAGCGCTGGCTTTTATGGCACACATGCAGAAAACAGTGGAATACGGTAGCAGCAATCTTGAAAACGTAAGTATTGTTTGTGTGTCGCACGATTGGCAAAAAATAAAAACCTTTGAGTTAATGGAAGGCAGATACTTTACACCTTTTGAATCGGCAGGCGGAAGAAATGTTGCCATTATCGGAAGTCAGGTGGCAGAGGGGCTTTTTGGTGAAGCAAACCCTATTGGAAAAACTATAAAAACAATGGGCAGAAAGATTGATGTGATTGGCGTGTTTGACAAAGAAGGCGAGAGCCTTTTTGGTAATTCAACAGATAATCAGGTAGTGATTCCGGCAGTGTATGCTCGTAGTTTGGTTGACCTTAGAAAAGAGCGTTTCAACCCGATGATTCAGGTGAAAGGAAAAGAGGGTGTTAGCAATGAAGAATTGAAAGATGAACTGCGAGGAATCATGCGCTCCGTGAGGAAACAAAAGCCGTTGGCTGATGATAATTTTGCGTTGAACGAAACCAGTTTGTTAAGCAACAGCATGGAAGGATTGTTTACAGTAATTAATGGTGCCGGTTGGTTGATTGGCTTGTTCTCTATTCTTGTTGGCGGTTTTGGAATTGCCAATATCATGTTTGTTTCTGTAAAAGAACGCACACACATTATTGGAATACAAAAGTCATTAGGCGCAAAGAATTATTTTATTTTGTTGCAGTTTTTATTTGAAGCAGTTTTTCTTTGCATTATTGGGGGGGCAGCAGGTCTGCTGATTGTTTTTTTTCTCAGCCTTGCGGGAAGCAATATTTTGGACTTAGATATTTCCTTGTCGCTGAAAAATGTTTTCCTTGGCTTAGGCATCTCAGCCGGAATAGGTTTGGTGTCGGGTATTGTTCCTGCATGGATTGCATCACGACTTGACCCAGTGGAAGCTATCCGTTCAAATGGTTAACCCTTGGTGTGGCTTACACGCGAAACACTGTAAACACCGCGTCCTTCTGCAATAATATTTTCAGGACTGTCGTGATAAGCAATCATTCTTGTAAAGATTACTTTGTTGCCGCTTTTCACAATGGTGCCTTCACAAATTAAATCTTTTGCCAAGCCCGGTGAGAGATAATCGACACGCAAGTCAATTGTAGAGAGTTTGTCGTCATAATGCTTTAACGTGGTTATTCCTGCAGCACCGCCAACTGCATCCATGGCTGTGGCAATAACACCTCCGTGAATACTGCGTCTGCGCGGGTCGCCAATCAATTCGGGTTTATATGGAATAAGGAGCGAAACAAAATTTTCGCGGACATCAATCAATTTAAAACCAATTACCTTGTGAAAGGGTATAAATTCTTCAATTATGTTTTGAAACAGTTCTTTCGGGGCTTCCATGTATATTTGTATGAATTGGGAGGCAAAACTACACTATTTGCAAGGATGAAAATTTTTAAAACACTTTTGTTTTTGATTGTTGCGGCAGCTGTATTTGCTGCTTGCAGCCGACCATCGGGCTGCCCTTCCACGTTTATTACCAAGCCCAAAATAAGTCAGCGCGATGTAAATAAGTGGTTTGCTTTCAAGGAAAAGAAAAGCAGCAATTACCGCGAAAAGGAATTCTTTGCAATGCGGACAAATAGTTACCGCAATAATGCAACTATGAAAAATTATTTTGCCACAAGCTCGAAAAAAAGAAGTGCTGATACGGAGCGTAATTTTTTCGGAACATTTTCATCCGGTAAAAATAAATACCGCGATATGGATGCCTTTGCTTCCAAGTCCAGGAAAACACGTGCACAGAAAGAGGCTGACCATTTTTCATCGCCTTACAGCAAGCAAAACAGGGCAGGCAGTCAGGATTATTTTTTACTTGCAAGTCGTTCGGGAAGCAATAAGCAAAGCAAAGATTTCTTTAGTTCTTCCAGTAAAAACCGAAGACAACGGGCAAGTTATAACCGCGCTGAAGAAAGTCCCTTTGCTTCGCGCTCCAAGCAAAAGCAATTTGTTCAGCGTGAATATCAGCCCGATTTGTTTGAACCCAAAGTGCTATGGTATAAAGGCAAGAAGCGTGATAAAAATGCGCCTAAAGATTCAATGGGGAAAGAGGGTGGCGCAGATAAAGAAGAATAGCGAAATCAACATTATCCTGTTTACAACTCTCGTATTTAATTTTGATTTAAAAATAATTTTTAATTAACTTTAGGGTGGATTTAACTCATCAGTTATTAACCCTTAAAATTAATTATTATGAAACTCCGGTCTCTGTTAATGTTTTTAGGATGCCTTTTGGGCGGAATAGGTGGTCTTGGTTATTCAGCTATTTCCGGTAGTTTGGAAATGGGTTCAGATCTTTTCTCGGTTGTGTTGTATGGAGTTTTCATCGGACTTTTTTTTGCTGACTTCTTAAGCCAGTTATTTGAAAAACAGTTACATTAGACTCTAAATTCTAAAATCAAGTAAATGAAATTTAGATCCCTGATAATGTTTTTTGGATGTTTCTTAGGAGGATTAGGTGGGTTGGTTTATTGGTATATAAGCACCTGCGCTTCGGGTGATTGCGAATTAGGCTCTTCTCTTTTCTCAGATGCTTTGTACGGAGTTTTTATCGGACTTTTTTTTGCTGACTTTTTAAGTCAGGGAATGACAAGAAAAGAAGCCTGATTTTTTATTCCTGTCCTACAGGTTCTGCTTCTACCCAATCACCATGCAAGCGGATGAGGTCTATCAGTTCGTCTAACGCATTTTCGGAAGCAACATTTCTTTTTACAACTTCTTTGCCTTTGTAGAGTGTTATTTTTCCGACACCTGTTCCAACGTAACCGTAATCAGCATCGGCCATTTCACCCGGCCCGTTTACAATGCAGCCCATGATGCCAATCTTGATTCCTTTAAGATGACTGGTGCGGTTGCGAATTTTTGCGGTTGTTTCCTGTAAATCAAACAATGTTCTTCCGCAAGAAGGGCAAGAGATGTACTCTGTTTTAGATATACGAGTTCGCGCAGCTTGCAAAATTCCAAAGGCGGTTGCATTGATTGTTTTGGAAGCTATTCCGTTTGCCTCTATCAGTATGCCATCGCCTAAGCCATCAATTAATAATGCGCCTGTATCGGTGGAGGCATGGAGCTGAAAGCGGTTTTCATCCATGCCTTGATAGGTTCTTTTTATGATGACAGGGGTTTTGCAATTGCTGTTCATAAGGGTTGCAAACATGCTGCGCTGTTCTGCCATGCCATGTTCGTTGGCGGTTGTTATAATAAGGACAGCTGTTGTGTCTGTTTTTAGTTTTTCAATAAAGGATGGCGAAAGCTGAGTTAAAGTTGTTGAAATGAAATTGAGAACAGAAGATTTTTCTTTTGTAGAAAGGTATTCTTCATTTGTAAGCAGAGGGTATCTTCTTTCTTCTGTTTTGTGAGCATTCCAGGCAGTGTAATCATAAATAATTCCAAGAGTTCCGGGAGTTTGAAAATTTACCAGAGTTGCTCCTGTATAGATGTAATCGCAAGCCTGATCGGCAATATTCCATTTATCAAGAGTTGCAGAATAATTATAGCCGAGGCTGAAGAAGTTTGCGGGTGTTATTTCCGGCTTATTAGCTAAGCAAGCAATAACAACAGGGACTTTATGTCCTCCTATATTCTGCACTTCGTGAGTATTCCTGCGATTGTGTTCGTAAGGATTTACAGGGTATTTTTCAATTTCAGGGATTGCAGATTGTTTTTCTTCTCTTGTTGAGTATCGTTCTACCAATGCCTTGGCAACGGGTATTTCAAACTCGGGGTCTTCTGTTAAGGAAACACGCACGGTATCGCCAATCCCGTCTTCTAACAAGGTGCCGATACCGACTGCTGATTTTATTCTGCCGTCTTCGCCTTCACCTGCTTCGGTAACGCCTAGATGCAGGGGGTAATTCATTCCTTCTTCGTGCATCTTTTTAATGAGGAGGCGGTAGGCCTGCACCATTATCAGTGTGTTGCTGGCTTTCATGGAAAGAACGATTTCATGGAAATCATTATTCTCACAGATGCGGACAAACTCCATGGCTGATTCAACCATGCCCAGGGGAGTATCGCCATAGCGGCTCATGATTCTATCGCTGAGGGAACCGTGGTTGGTACCGATGCGCATGGCGGTGCCGTGGTCTTTGCAGATTTTTACCAAAGGGGTAAAGCGTTCACGGATGCGTTCTAACTCGGCTTCGTAGCTGAGGTCATTGTATTCATGGACTTCAAACTTCTTGCGGTCGGCATAGTTGCCTGGATTTACGCGCACTTTTTCTACTATGCGTGCGGCCACTTCGGCTGCATTGGGGGTAAAATGTATATCGGCAACCAGCGGGGCAGTGTAACCGCGCTTGCGCAATTCGTTTTTTATGTTGAGCAGGTTTTCGGCTTCTTTAATGCTGGGTGCGGTGATCCGCACAAGCTGACATCCTGCTTCAATCATGCGGATGCTTTGTTCCACGGTTTTGAGGGTGTCCATGGTATCGGTGGTGGTCATGCTTTGCACCACGATGGGGTTGCCGCCACCGATTAATACGTTGCCCACTTTTACTGCACGGGTTTGATAGCGTGAGTAGGAGGTGAGGCTGTTGCAGTAGAGGGCAGGTTGGTCGGACATAGGTGGTATTTGGGTGCAAAAGTATTTAAAAAAACAGCCCCGCATTTTGGGCGGGGCTGTTTTTAAATATAATAAGTTTAATTTATTTTTCTTTGCTTGTTGGAGTCTCCACCGGGCTTTCAGCCGGTACATCATCGTTGTGACGGATTTTTGCAAAGCGAGCGCCTATCATTACTTCATGGCTTCCGCTGCTGTAGTTCTTGAGGCTCGACATCGGGAAGTCGTAAGCATAACCCAAAATAATGTTTTTGCCGATGTTGAAGCCTGCCATTACTGAAACGGCATCTTTGATTCGGAAAGCACTTCCTGCCCAAACCACATCGCGGTAACCGATTTTAAGACCAAGGTCAATCTGCATAGGAACCGGAGTAACGTATTTTAAAAGGAAGGAAGGTTGCACTGTCCAGTTGTCGCCCAGGTTAAAGGTATAGCCTCCCATGATGAGCAGGTGGCGGGCAAGGCGGCTTTGTGCATCAGATACGTTGTCAAAGAATTTTAACTTGTTGCCAATCAACTGCGGCATTGAAACTCCGAAGTAGAACTTTTTGGTGTAAAGTTGAATTCCGAAGGTTGCATCAGGAGCAATAACACTCATTACTCCGTTGCTCATTGCCGGGTCGTTACCTTCTTTCAAGGTAACTTTTGAGCCATCGATTTTAAATTGCATTACACCAAATCCAAGACCGAAAGAGAGTTTCAGTTTTTGTGAAAGTTTTACATGATAGGCATAAGAAAGGTATGCCCCCGTGCGACTGGTAGGCCCGGTAACATCGCTATACACAGCGCCTCCAAAGCCCATGTTGTGCTTGCGGTGCGGACCGTGCACACTCAGCACATACGTGCGGGGAGCATCGGTAACACCCACCCACTGGTAGCGGTTGTTCGATTTTACTTCGTAGAAATCCTCGGTGCCTGATACGGCAGGGTTGAGGATATAATTGTTCAGCATGTATTGTGCATACTGTGGCACTTGCTGGGCTTTAAGGCCTGAAACAGTGCAAACAATTACTGTAAGAAGGGTGTATAGCTTTTTCATAGTTCTGGATTTTTATTTTTTACCACTATTATTTTTTTACCACTAAGAGCACTGAGCTCACCAAGTAATTCTAAGTGTTCTAAGTGCACTTAGTGGTTAATTTTTTTTATCTCGCTATTGTTATAGGTCCGGTATAAGGTTCAGTTGTTCCATTGTGCAGGTCTATTACATAATAGTATGTTCCTACAGGCAGGTCTTTGCCTTTGTATCTTCCATCCCAAGCTGTTCCGTAGCCTTTAGAATAGAAGAGTTCTTGTCCCCAACGGTTGTAAACCATTACCACTGCTTCCGGGAAATTATTGATAAAGTCAATAATCCAGGTATCATTAATACCGTCATCATTTGGTGTTATACCATCAGGGAAAACAATTCCGGGAGATACTTCAATGGTTAACGAATCAACCGCAGAGCATCCGTTTTCATCTGTTCCGGTTACAAAGTAGATAGTAGTTATTGTTGGTGATGCAATCGGGTTGTAGATGTTTGCATTATCCAACCCATCGCTTGGCGACCATGAATAAGTTCCGTTGGTTCCAGCACCGGCAGCTTCTAATTGCACCGTAGTTCCTGAAAGAATTTCAGCACCAGCACCCGCATCAATTACAGGAAGAGGGTTAACGGTAACAGTTACTGTGTCATAATCCACGCAACTGAAGTTGGTAACCTGAACAATATAGGTTGTAGTAGTAGTGATGGTTGCAACCGGATTGTCGATGTTGTTGTAATTTAATCCTGAAGCAGGAGTCCACAGATAACCGCTTCCGCCTGTTGCCTGCAACTGAACCTGATCACCAATACAAATTGTAATATCGGGTCCTGCGTTTGCATCAATTACTATCTGCTCAACCACTGTTACAATGAGTGTTTTAGAGCAACCTGTGTTGTCGGTTACGGTTACGGTATAAACTCCGGGAAGCAGGTTAGTCAGGTCTTCGGTAGTTGCTCCGTTATCCCAATCGTAGGTATATCCCGGAACACCACCTGATACAGAAAGGTCAATTGCTCCGTTGTCAGTATTAGTACATGTTGGTGCAGTTACAGAAGCAGAGACTACAATAATCGGAGGCTCGCTGATGGTAACAGTTGCTGTGGTATCACAACCATTCGCATCGGTTACAGTTACTGTGTAAGTACCTGCACAAAGACCGGTAGCAGTTGCAGTTGTTTGTCCGCCCGGAACCCAGATGTAAGAGTATACAGGAGTTCCACCTGCAGGTGTTACTGTAGCTGTTCCATCGCAATTGCCTCCGCAGCTTGCGTCTACACCTGTTGCAGCTGCAGTAAGCAATGCAGGTTCGGTAATGGTAATTGTTGAAATTGAAACGCAGTTTGCAGCATCGGTTACGGTTACTGTATAAGTGCCCGGGCAAAGATTGGTTGCCATAGCAGAATTTTGTCCGTTAGCCCATACAAAGCTATATGGCTCAACACCGCCTGTTGCAATTGCAGTTGCCGTTCCATCGCACTGGCCAAAGCAACTTACGTTGTTGAACAATGGAATTGCAGTTGCCAAAGCATTCTGGTCGCTGATGATGACTGTGGAAGTAGTATTACAACCGATTGCATCAGTAATAACAACACTGTATGTTCCAATACAAAGATTAATTGCGGTGCTATCGGTTTGTCCGTTATTCCACAGATAAGAGTATGGAGGAACACCACCCAATACGCTAACTATTGCATACGCATCGCAATTTCCAGCGCAAAGTATTTCACTGAAATCAGTTATAGAAGAAGTTAGGATTGGTGGTTCAAGAATGATAACGTTGACAGAAATGGTACAACCGTTTCCATCGGTAACTAGCACTGAATAATTTCCTGCGCAAAGAGCTACAGCGGTGCTGTCGGTTTGTCCGTCACTCCATGCATATTGGTAAGGAAGTGTTCCACCACCAACGTTAGCAGTTGCTGTTCCATCACACACACCACCGCAACTTGCATTGGTTGTAGTCGGGTAAAGTGTAAGGATAGGAGGCTCAGTGATTACAATGGTTTGTGTTGTGTCGCAACCGTTGGCATCTGTAACGGTTACCGTGTAGGTTCCTGCACACAGATTAATTGCAGTTTCGGTAGTTTGACCTGATGGAGACCACAAGTAAGAGTATGCCGGTGTTCCACCGTTTGCTGTTGCAGTAGCAGAACCATCGCATAGTCCACCGCAGCTTACATTATTAATTACTGTAGCATCAAATACAAGTAAAGTTGGTTCTGTTACAATTACTGTATCCTGACCTGTGCAACCATTAGCATCGGTTACTAACAAGTAGTATTCGCCCGGACAAAGGCTATCAACAAAGTCTATTGTTTCCAGTCCTGTAGTGTTCAGCCACTGATACGTGTAAGGAGCAGTTCCGCCCGCAGGGGTTGCAGTTACATCTGCATTGCAGAAACCAAAGCAGGTTACGTTATTCACTGCAAATGTCATAGTAACAGGTGCCGGTTCAGTAACGTTGATAACAGCTGATTGCACGCAACCAAGAGAGTCGGTAACGGTAACAGTATAAATACCTGCACACAATGCAGTAGCGGTATCACCTGTTTGAGAAGTTGGATTCCATGAATAGGTGTATCCTGTAACTAACGAAGGAGTACCACCTGTAGCAACTACCCAAGCCGAAGCATCGCAAACACCGTTGCAACTTGCAGGCAGCATGTCTGTTGTAAGTGTGATTTCGGTAGGCTCACCAATTAATACTGAAGTTCCCTGAACGCATCCGTTGGCATCCGTAACCTGAACAATGTATGTTCCAGCGCAAAGACTGTCTGCCGTTGCATCGGTTTGGTTACCGGGAGTCCATAAATAGGTGTAAGCACCGGTGCCGCCTGTTGCGGTAACTGTTGCTGTTCCATCGCAAACGCTAAAGCACAAAGCATCTGTCCATGAAGTTGACAAAACAATAGGTGTAGGTTCTGTAACCGGAATGTCAGTCCATGTAGAAGTGCAACCGTTAGCATCGGTAACAACTACACTATACGTTCCGGGGCAAAGTGTTACTGCAGTTGCAGTAGTTTGTCCATCGTTCCACAGGTAAGAATATGGTAACACTCCGCCTGAAGGAATGATAGTAGTTGTGCCATCGCATGCTCCGTTGCAGGTTATGTTAGAAACAACAGGAAGACTGAGCGCTAACAAAGAAGGTTCGGTCACAATCACTATATCGGTTGCAATGCAACTAGAAGCATCGGTAACCTGAACAGTATAAACTCCCGCACAAAGATTAGTAGCAGTATCAGTGGTTTGTCCATCGCTCCACAGGTAAGTGAAAGGGGCAGTGCCAAGCGTTACAGTAACGGTAGTAGCACCATCACAACTTCCACTGCAGGTTGCAGGCGTTGATGAAACTGAAATGCTTGAGTTAGGAACGTTGTTTACAGGGAATGCCAGTGATTCAACACATCCGTTGGCATCTGTAATGTCAACCGTGTAAACTCCGGCACAAAGTCCAGTTATTGAATTTGTTGTTTCACCACCACCCCACAAGTATATGTAAGGCGCTTGCCCGTCTGAAGGAGCAAGTGTTATGCTTCCATTGCAAACTCCGCAATCAGCAGTAACAACAACTTCGTTTGCCTGAATTTGTAAAGGCTCAGCAATAGTAACTGTTTCTGTAAGCGTACAGTTGTTGGTATCGGAAACCTGCACAAAATAAGTTCCTGCGCATAATCCTGAAACTGAAGTAGTAGTTGCTCCTCCCGGTACCCACAGGTAATCGTAAGGTGCAATTCCTCCTGTTACCCCTGTAACCGTAGCAGAACCATCACATGAACCAAAGCAACTTGCATCGGCTGTAGTAACTGTAACTGAAGTTGGGCCACCTGTATTGCTGATAGCAACTGCAAAGCTTCCTGTGCAACCGTTAGCATCCGTAACAAAAACAGGATAAACACCTGCGCACAGGTTAGTTGCTGTTGCAGTAGTAGCGCCTGTTCCCCATAAGTAGGTGTAAGGTGCAGTTCCACCGATAACTGATAAAGTAGCTGTTCCATCACACTGTCCGCAAGTAGCAGGAGTTGAAGTGTAAGTCATATCTACTATTCCCGGCTCAACGATAGTTACTGAGGTGGTAGCTGTACAACCATTAGCATCGGTAACAGTTACTGAGTATGTTCCCGGAATAAGATTGCTCAAATCCTGAGTAGTTTGCCCGTTATCCCACAGGTAAGTGTAACCCGGAGTTCCGCCTGAAACAGTCAGGTCAACTGAGCCGTCTGTGTTTCCGTTGCACGAAATATCGGTAACGTTGGTTGTTAGTGAAATAGCAGTTGGCTCAGAAACGTTAACGTTTGCTGTTTGAGTACAACCATTGCCATCTGTAACAGTAACTGTATAGAAGCCTGCGCAGATATTGCTTAATGAAGTTGTTGTTTCACCGCCCGGAGACCATAAGTAAGTATAACCAGGAGTTCCGCCCGAAACCGAAATACTTGCCGAAGCATCACAAACGCCATTGCAACTTGCAGGTGTTGTAGTTGGTGTAATTACAATTGGTGTAGGTTCAGCAAGGATGATTACAGCTACTTGCTGGCAACCGTTTGCATCGGTAACAGTAATGGTGTAGGTGCCTGCACAAAGGTTGTTGATGGAGTTGGTGGTTTCACCACCAGGTGTCCATAGGTAAATGTATGGTGCTGACCCGCCTGAAATGCTTGTGTTTATGAAGCCATCACAACTTCCGTTGCAGGTTGGTTCGCTTGAAGTAACATCGATTACAATAGCCGAGTTACTTGGAACAGCAACTGTTGCAATTGTTTCGCAACCGTTTGCATCCGTAATAGTGCAGGTCATAATACCCAAGCAAAGATTGATAGCAGTTTGTGTTGTTTGTCCGTCACTCCACAGATAGGTGTATGGAACAAAACCACCGCTTGGGGTAACTGTGGCAGTTCCGTTACACTGACCGTTACAAAGAACAGGAGTAGCACTTGAAGTATAAGTAATAGGAGCAGGCTCGTTGATTGTAACCGAAGCAGTATCGTCACAACCGTTAAAGTCGGTTACCACAATTTGAAAGGTTCCGGCACAAAGATTATTTACGGTGTTGGTTGCAGGTCCTGA
Organism: Chitinophaga pinensis; assembly: GCA_945861685.1. Taxonomy (GTDB): domain Bacteria; phylum Bacteroidota; class Bacteroidia; order SXHM01; family SXHM01; genus SXHM01. Next base: position 39,327 of record CAMAVO010000003.1, read on the forward strand.
AGGCAGCCAGAAATAAGTGAAAGGGCTTGTTCCTCCAACCTGTGTAGCTATTGCCGTTCCGTCACAAACGCCATTGCAGCTTGCATTGGTTCCTGTTGCAGAAGCAACCAGGTCACCCGGTTCAATAATAGTTACCGTTGCTGAAGCTGTGCAACCGCTTGCATCCGTTACTGCAACGTTGTAAATATTAGGACACAAACCTGTTGCAGTTTGTGTTGTTTGTCCACCCGGTGTCCATAGGTAAGTATAGCCACCGCTTCCACCGCTTGCGCTAACTGTTGCTGAACCATTACATAATCCGAAACAACTTACGTTACTGCTTGACGAAATATTTACTGAAAGTGCTGAAAGCGGTTGAGTGATTACAACATTATTGATTGCTGTTGTACACCCGTTTGCGTCAGTAATAGCCACTGAATAAGTACCCGGAGCAAGACCTGTGCGGTCTTGTGTGGTTTGTCCGCTTGGTGTCCATAAATAGGTGAAAGGACCAGTGCCACCGCTTACTGTTACATCAATAGCTCCGTTGTTTGCTCCGAAACAGTTGATATTAGTATGTGTTTCTGATGCAGAAAGTACAGCGGGTTGAGTAATAGTAACCGATAAATTTGAATTACATCCGTTGATGTCTGTAACTGTTACCGTATAGGTATTAGGTGCAAGAGCGGTGCGGTCTTCTGTAGTTTGTCCGCTTGGTGCCCATAGATAAGCATAAGGAGCAGTTCCACCTGAAACAGTGATATTAATAGCTCCGTTGTTAAGCCCGTTACAGGTTACGTTTGTATGTGTTTCGGTAATAGTAATTGAAGTTGGCTGAGCAATGGTATAAGAGTAAACGCCACCGCAACCATTGGCATCAGAGAACGTCAGGATATAGGTTCCTAATGCAAGTCCGCTGATATCCTGTGTGGTTGCTCCGGTAGACCATGAATAGGTATAGATTGGAGTTCCACCGCTTACAGTAAGGTCAATAGAACCTGTTCCGCTTCCGTTACAAGGAATGTTGGTTACGTTAGCAGAAAGTGTAATGGTTGTTGGTTCGGTAACGGTATAAATTGCAAACGAAGTACAGCCTGTTGTTACATCGGTAACACTTACTGAATATGAGCCTGCAGGAATAGAAGATAAATCCTGAGTAGTTGCTCCGTTACTCCATGTATAGGTATAGTTTCCTGAACCACCTGAAACGGTGAGGTTAACAGCACCGTTGCTTCCGCCTGCACAATTAATATTGGTGATTGCAACAGAAAGTGTAAATGCTGAGGTTTCGCTTACTGTGAAGAATGAGTTAGCTGTGCAACCGTTTGCATCGGTAACAGTTACTCCGTATATAGCACCCGGTAATCCGCTAATGTCTTGTGTTGTTGCTCCGTTTGTCCATAAGTAAGTATAAGGTGCAGTTCCACCGCTTACACTTAAATCAACGGCACCTGTGCTGGTGCTGCAACTTGAATTGGTTATGCTGGATGTAAGCGTAATTCCGCTTCCTGCAGTAACTGTGAAGCTTGTAAGACCCGAGCATCCAGTTGTAATATCTGTTACCGTTACAGTATAAGCTCCGGGAGCAAGTGCTGTGCGGTCTTGTGTAGTTTGTCCGCCTGGTGACCATAAATAAGAGTAGTTGCCTGAACCACCGGAAACGGTAACATCAATTGCACCGTTGGTTGCCGCACAATTCGTAGCAGGAGTTACAACTCCTGAAACGTTAGGCGCTCCTGTTTCTGATACATTGATTGCTGTTGATTGAACGCAACCCAGGGTAATATCTGTAACGGTTACAGTATAAATTCCGGGAGCAAGACCTGTTAAATCCTGAGTGGTTAATGAGCCCGGAGTCCATGAATAGGTATAGTTTCCTGATCCACCTGTAATGGTTATATCTATTGATCCCGTGTTTGCATTGCATTGTGAGTTTACAACACTTACTATATTAATGGTAAGATTTGAAACCTCAGTGATGGTAACATTAAGGCTTGATGAGCAACCGTTGGCATCTGTAACGGTAACATTGTAAAATCCTGCTGAAAGCCCGCTGATGTCTTGTGTTGTTGCACCGTTGCTCCATCCATAAGTATAAGGTGCAGTTCCACCTGAAACGCTTAGGTTAACAGAACCATTGGCTCCGCTTGCACAGCTTACATTTACATGTGTTTCGGTTAAAGCGATTGCAGCTGGTTGTGTAATTGTAAATCCGGCACCTGCTGTGCAACCGTTGGCATCTGTAATAGTTACCGAGTTGGTGCCTACACCTAGTCCGCTGATGTCTTGTGTGGTTTGTCCACCGGGTGACCATAAATAGGTATAAGGAGGAGTTGCCCCACCAAGTGTAAGGTCTATACTTCCGTTGCTGCCGCCATTGCAGGTTACATGAATAATATCTACAAATCCATTATATCCAGCAGGCTGTGTAATGGTAAATGATAAAAATGAAGAACAAAGACTTACTGCATCTGTAACTGAAACGGTATAAGTTCCGGGTGAAAGACTGCTGATATCCTGTGTTGTTGCTCCGTTTGACCACGAATAGGTATATGAGCCTGAACCGCCTGAAACGGTAAGGTTAACACTTCCGTTGCCGGCACCTGCGCAGGTTATATCCGTTTCAACCGAGGTAACTGTTATGCCATTTGAACCGCTTACAGGGAATACGCTGTTAGCTGTGCAACCATTAGCATCTGTAACGGTAACTGAATATATTCCGGCACCAATGCTGCTGATGTCTTGTGTTGTTACCCCGTTGCTCCACAGATAAGTTAAAGGAGCAGTTCCACCCGTAACAGTTAAATCAACTGCACCGCTGTTGCTGCTGCAATTAGAGTTGGTAACAGAACCAGAAAGCGTCATTGCATTATTATAGGATACAGCAAATGTTGCTATCGCAATACAACCTGAAGTGTTATCAGTAACGGTAACGGTATAGCTGCCTACTGCAAGATTGATGCGATCTTGTGTAATTTGTCCGCTTGGCGCCCATAAATAAGAATAACTTCCTGAACCGCCTGTAACGGTAATATCTATTGCACCATTAGTAGCGTTGCAATTTGTTGCATTAGTTACTGTACCTGTAATATTAGGATTGCCTGAGTTCTGAACATTATTTGCCAATGTTTGCGTGCAACCCAATGTTACATCGGTAACAGTAACGGTATAAACTGCGGCATTAAGACCGCTGATGTCTTCTGTGGTTGCACCTCCAGGTGACCATAAATACGTGTAGTTTCCCGAACCGCCCGCAACAGTTAAATTAACTGCTCCGTCACTTGCGCCACATGTTGCATCAGTAATAAGTGATGAAACGCTGAGGTTCGATAATTGTGTAATGGTTGCGCTTCGTGTAGAGGTACAACCGTTGGCATCGGTAATGTTTACTGAATAAAAGCCGGGTGCCAAGCCTGATAAATCCTGAGTGGTTTGTGCAGTGTTCCAAAGGTAGGTGTACGGTGATGTTCCGCCTGAAACAGTTATATCAATAGAGCCGGTGTTTGAGCCGGCACAGTTTACATTCACATGTGTTTCGGAACTGATAAGAATTGTTGGTTGCGAAACCACGATTGCCGGTGGACTAAGTGTGCAAGTGTTTGCATCGGTAATAACTACTGAGTAACTTCCAGCTGCAAGTCCGCTTATATCTTGTGTTGTTGCTCCGTTAGACCATAAATAGGTGTAAGGTGCTGTTCCTCCACTTACTGTTAAATCAATGGCTCCGTTCAATTGCCCGAAACACAAAACGTTGGTAACAACTGAACTTTGGCTCATTCCGGCAGGTTCTGTAACAGTAACGGTTCCGTTGGTTGTGCAACCAAGTGCATCGGTAACTACTACGTTGTGAACACCTGCTGACAAGCCTGTTGCTGTTTGTGTTGTTTGATTGCTTGGTGACCAGAGGTAGGTATATCCAGGAGTTCCACCTGAAGGTGTTGCTGTTGCAGTTCCGTTTGCCCCACCGTTGCACGAAACAGGTGTGAACGACATTGTAGTAGTTACGCCTGCTGCCGGTTGTGTTATGGTTATGGTAGTTGAAATTTGTGTAGTTCCGCAACCACTATTGTCTGATTCAAATACCACAATGTAATTACCTGCCGGTAAGCCGGTAAAGGTGTGTGTTAATATATTGTCAGTGAATGTCAGGAAGATAGAAGGTACCTGCACCACGCCAAAGTCATAAGGTGCAACGCCTCCGTTACCTACAATGGTTATGCTTCCGTCACTCCCGCCAAAGCAGGTTACGGGGGTCATTGTTACAGATGTAAAGCTCAACGGACATTGGGCCTGTGCTGTGTTACTTGAGAAGGTGGTAAGGAATACCGCAAGCACCAGGGCTGCACTTTTCAAAATAGTATTCATAGGGCGTATAATTTTTTCCATTTGTTTCGGGTTGGAACTATTGTAAAATCAGGATAAAAATACATCTTTCCTGATAGAATGAAAATTATAGATTGTATTTATTTTTGAACGAGGGTTTAACGCAACAAATATAAAATAGTTGTCGTTTGTCGAAAATTCTTTTTCCCTTGCAGGCAAAGGATTTTAGAAACATTTTGAAGAAAATTGTGTCCACCTGAGAATACAGGTTACTAACAATTTTGGGTGTTAAAATAATATGAAAAAGTGAAAAAAACGTTTTCAGTAAATAATAAATAGCCCTTTTTCTTCGGGTTCGTTATAAAAAACCGATTGTGCCGCACTGTTTACGGTTTTGCAAAATTCATAAAGGTTGTTCATTTTTTCAACGCGCTGGCTGGAGTAGCGTATGCGCAGGTGTTTAAAATACTCCTGTTGGGTTTCTTTTTCCAGAATGGTTTGGGTTTTTGTGCCCAGGTTGGTTAGCAAAATGGCGGGCATTCCCACTGCAGCAAGTTCGGCACTATAATCTTCAGCAATTTTTTTCATTACCAGTAGCCACATGTATTGGTTAAGCTGGGTGGCACGTGCTTTTTTGCGTTCGGTAAATCCAAATTCTTCGGCTTTTCGTTTTTTAGCCGGAAATGCTTTTTTTACATAATGTTCCAATTCGCTGGCTATTGTAAATCCTGCTTTTTTCGCTTGCTCAAGTTCTTCTGAATGGTGTTGCAGTTGATCCATTACCGTTTCATCGGTTTCGGTGGCTTCACATTCGTTGATAGATGATAGCCAATTGCCGGCATAGGCGGCATTAAGGTCGGGGTCAAAGGCGCTGAACCGGGCAAGGTAATTTAAAAAGTGCGTGTGCAGCGTTTCGCTTTTTTGAATAAGCAGAGTATCTTCCATTGAAAAATCGCGTTCGCGTTCTTTTGGTTGTGTTGTTGCCATGGTTTAGGTTTATTTTTAGGTTGTCCGCAAATATAATGCAATTGTCCGAAGATATTACTTAGTTGTCCGCTAAAATTATATAGTTGTCCGTAAAATTTACTTAGTTGTCTATTAAAATTACTTGATTGACCGCAAAAATGATAGTTATTATTTTTGCGGTCAGCTACGTTATCTTTGCGGACAACACAGAAATAATTGCGGACAACACAGAAGTAATTGCGGACAACACAGAAGTGATTGCTCCCACCCAAGTAAATAGAGCGGACAACACAGAAAATAGTGCGGACAACGCAGAAAAATGCTGTTTTTTGATGAAATTGGGGCTAAACAGGAGTGTTTAGAGTTTAAGGAAGGCTTACTCCACTAACTTGCCTTCAGCCAGTTTGCGCTCCAACAAATCAGAACCCCCGCCCGCAGATTTCGCCTTGTTCCAGTATTCTTTGGCGGCATCTTTTTCGCCCAATTGCCAAAGGGCATCACCATAGTGCTCGTATTCTACACCGCTTGGTTTTTCAGATGATTTAAGTGCTTTTCCAATCCACTCTTTAGCTTCTGTAAATTTACCTTGCTGATACATTATCCAGCCGTAGGTATCTTCAAACGATGCGTTGTTGGGCTCCAGTTCATTTGATTTTTTCGACATTTCTTCGGCACGCGCCATATTCTCTTTGCGCAGCGAAAGGTAATAGGCATAGTTATTCAAAACGGTTGAGTTTGCCGGGTCAATCTCCAGTGCTTTTTCATAAGCGGCATCACTCTCTTTATGCTTTTTCTGAAAGTTGTATGCATCTCCCAGGGTTGAATAAAATTGTGACGAAAGTTCTTTGTCTTTTTTTGCATACACAACTCCTGAATTTAAAATGGAGATAGCATCATCGTACTTTTTCAATTGCATATTGGCAATGCCGTTGAAAAGATAAACCATTGCCTGCGTTGGAAAAAGTTCCAGCGCCTCGTTGCTTTCTTTCAGCAGGCCATCGTAGTCTGATAAATTATAATCAACCTGCAGGAGCGAACTCCACACTAAAAATTTGCTGTTGTCTAATTGTATGGTTTTACGAAACGCCTCCTGTGCCGCTTTCATTTTGCCTTCGCGGAATAAAAAATCAGCGTGCATGGCATGTGCTTTTCCTTCTTTGGGATGCACAGCCACTAAAATTTCTGTCAGCTCCAATGCCTGCGAAGTAAGTGCCTTGTCCACCTCGGTAAGCACATAATAACTGATCAGAATATTTATTTTGGTGTCAATATCAAGGTCGGGATTTTCAAATGCTTTTTTCAACTCCTGATACGATTTTTCTTTATCACCTTTTTCGCGGTGATAGTTTGCCAACGAAAGATGAAGTAATGGGTCGGAAGGATTTAGTTTCTCCATTTTTTCATACAGGGCAAAGGCTTCGTCTTTTTTATTTAGCGAAAGATAGAGGTCGGCCAGAATGCCCAGGTAGCGGGAGTTATCAGGAAAATAGGCAATCAGTTTTTTTATTTCCTCGGCAGCTTTTTCTCCCTGTTTCATACTCAGGTAAATGCTGTGTTTTTGAATGGAAATCTCTTCGGTGATGCCTAAATTTTCTTCAATGCGGTTGTAAACCTTTATACCCTCTTCATACTTACCGGCTTTCAGTAATTCGGTAGCCCATTCATATAAAAACTCAGGCTTTTTAGGGTAATCATTCACTAACGTTTCCAACACATTTGCAGCAGCCTCATTTTTGCCTAATTGAGAATAAATATCGGATAACAACATACGATACCACTCATTTTTTTGGTCAATTTTTATGGCGTTGATGATGAGCACAATTGCCTCGTCATCTTTGCGCGCGTTGAAATAAATTGTACCCAACTCATACATTGCAGCAGCATTGTTGGCATCAATTTTTAAGCATTCTTTGAATAATTCAACAGCGTTGGCAGGGTTGCCCAGCAAGCGTTCTTTGGTGGCATCAATAAAAATACTTTCAGCTTTTGCTTTGTCCTGTTCCGAAAGTCCTTTCTTGTTTTTCTTTTGTGCGAAAGAAGAAACTGTTACCAGTAAAAAGATAAAAGTAGTGCTGAATATTTTTGTGAGAAGCCTCAAATTAGTTGCTTTAATGTTGCCACAGATTCACAGATTTCAAGAAATAGATTCATTTATTAATCTGTGAATCAGTGGCAATCTTTTTTAATTATTTACAGTGGTGAAATCGCCAATACTAACCTGATGTGCCGTGCCATTTAACTCAACGTTATTACCCACCATTGAATTGTCTAAATGCGAATTTTTAATTTTTGCAGATGCCTGTATAATGCTGTTTTTAATAATGCTGTCTTTAATTATACTTCCCTTGCTGATAGAGGCATAAGGACCAACTACCGAACCAGAAATTTGCACGTTATCACCTATATAACAAGGTTGCAGAATAACCGAGTCTGTAATTACTGCTTTATCTGAAACCAGGTTTTCATTCTTGTTAAATTCAAGTATGCGTTTGTTGGTGTAAACGGTAGCATCTTTGTTTCCGCAATCCAGCCATTCGGTAACTGCACCGGGAGAAAATTTGGTGCCTTTTTTCTTCATGTTCTCCAGCGCGTTGGTCAACTGATATTCGCCTTTATCCTTGATGTCATTATCAATCAGGTACTGCAGTTCACTGCGCAGGTAAGCACCGTCTTTGAAATAATAAATACCGATAATGGCAAGGTCAGAAACAAAAACTTCCGGCTTTTCAATAAAGTCGGTAATTATATTATTTACATCCACTTTTACTACGCCAAAAGCGCGGGGGTCAGCAATTTTCTGCACCCAGATAATCCCATCTTTTTCAGCTTCTAAAACAAAGTCGGCTTTGAATAAAGTATCGGCAAAAGCTACAATCACTTTTCCGTTTAGTGAAGGCGCTGCGCATAGAATAGCATGGGCAGTTCCCAACGCTTCATCCTGATAATATATTGTTCCTTTTGCGCCAAGACTTGCAGCAATATCTTTCAGATTTTTCTCAGTTTCTGCACCAAAGTTTTCACCAATGATATAAGCAATTTCATCTACTTTTTCGTTGGCAATTTTGGTGATATCTTCCACCAAGCGCTGAACAATTGGTTTGCCGGCAATAGGCAACAAAGGCTTTGGAATTGTTAATGTATGCGGGCGCATCCGTTTCCCCATCCCCGCCATCGGTACTATTATTTTCATATTCTCTGCTTAAATTTATTTTACTCCTGTGTGCCCGAAACCACCTGCACCTCTTACGGTTTCTTCAAGCGTTTCCACTTGTTCCCACTCCACTTTTTCGTGTGCGGCTATTATCATCTGCGCAATGCGTTCACCGTTTTCAACCGTAAAATTTTCATTGGAAAGATTAACCAAAAGCACTTTCACTTCGCCTCTGTAATCTGCATCAATTGTGCCCGGTGAATTTAATACGGTTACTCCTTTTTTAAATGCTAGACCGCTGCGTGGGCGAATTTGTGCTTCGTATCCAACATGCAATTCAATAAATAAACCGGTTGGAATTAATGCTCTTTCCAATGATTTTAAAACAACAGGCTCAGCTAGATTTGCTCTCAGATCCATTCCTGCCGAAGCTACCGTTGCATAAGCAGGTACTTCGTGTTGTGAGGTGTTTACTATTCGTACTTTCATTTTTTCTCTGTTCCCTCTCCTTTGGAGAGGGTTAGGGTGAGGCTTTTAAAGCGCGCAAAGTTAATTTTTTTTAGGTCGTTCCGCGATGTAAATTCCTGTAAGGAAAAGCAGCATCAACAAGCTGTTCAGCGAGTAATGAACCAACTCACCGTAATCCGGAATTTTTGTGCTGATAAAATAAAGCGAAACAGCAGCTACTATGTAGCCAAAGATTTTACCCAGATTATAAGGCACAGGATAAAAATGCTGCCCCAGAAAATAGGAGGCAACCATCATGCTTCCGTAACAAGCGAGGGTTGCCCAGGCAGATGCTATGTAATTATATTCAGGAATAAAAAGATAATTTACCGTAACCGTTATTGCCGCTCCGAAAACAGCGAGCAACGCACCATAACGGGTTTTGTCGGTAAGTTTATACCACACACTTTGGTTGTAATAAATACCAAGAAAAACATTGGCAAGCAAAAGAATCGGAACCACTTTCAGACCTACCCAATAAGCTTGATTGGGAATAAAATATTTCAGGATATCAATGTACAGCATCACCCCTAAAAAGATGGTGGCGCACACAATCACAAAATAGTTCATTATCCGGGCATACAGTATGTGCGGGTCTTTTTCCTTTGCCTGTGCAAAAAAGAATGGCTCAGCCGCATAGCGAAATGCCTGAATGAAAAGGGTGATGATAATGGAAACCTTATAATTCGCACCATAAATACCGATAATGCTCATCGTATCTTTTTCGCCCAGTGAATCAAACAACATGCGCTTGAGCATAATCCGGTCAAGTGTTTCGTTGATAATGCCTGCTAAACCTGCGACTAAAAGAGGTAGAGAATAAATCAGCATTTCCTTCAATATTGCTTTGTCAAAACCATAACGGGCTTTCAGCATTTCGGGAAGCAGCAACAGAAATTTGAAAATGCTGGCCACCAGATTTGCAATAAAAACATAACCCACTCCAATCTCGGGATTGTAAAATGTTTCAATCAAAAAATTACTGTTTCCAGCTTGGTGCATGGGCAAACAGTAACCGATAAAAAATAGGTTCAATGCAATGTTTACAAACACATTGCTCA
>CAMAVO010000004.1 GCA_945861685.1 Chitinophaga pinensis
GTAAGAGGATGTTTATAATGGTTTCACCGAAGAAAAAATAAAGAGTAACAATTAACAATTAAATAGCAAGACGATGCCGAAAATGAAAACACACTCCGGTGCTAAGAAAAGATTTTCTTTCACAGGAACAGGTAAAGTAAAAAGGAAACATGCTTTTAAAAGCCATATCCTGACCAAAAAATCTACAAAAAGAAAACGTAACCTGACTAACGATACAATAGTTAGCACCGCAGATATCAGCAAGGTGAAATTTATGTTAACAGTAGGAAAATAATACAATTCAATTAATTATAAACCCGGCAAAGAGCATATAAGTTTCCCTACAAGGAACGCTCAAGCCAAAAAACAAAAACAACATGCCACGTTCGGTTAACGCAGTCGCTTCAAGAGCAAGAAGAAAAAAAGTTCTCAAACAAACCCGCGGATATTGGGGAGCAAGAGGTAACGTATTAACAGTTGCCAAAAACACATTAGAAAAAGGTCTTGGTTATGCATACCGCGATCGTAAAACCAAAAAACGTAACTTCCGTGCTCTTTGGATACAACGTATCAATGCAGGAGCTAGATTAGAAGGTCTTTCTTACTCAGAATTGATGGGCAAGATTCATGCAAAAGGTCTTACCATCAACCGTAAGGTGCTTGCTGATTTAGCCACAAATCAACCCGAAGCTTTTAAAGCGGTGGTTGCTTCAGTAAAATAGATTTAAGCAAATACTACAAACAAAAGAAGAGAACCTAATAGGTTCTCTTCTTTTGTTTGTATATTATTCAATATTCATCTTTATTCCACCCTTGGGGCGCATAGTAACCAGCGGATCCTTTTCAATCTCGTGGGTTTCGGTTCTGCGGAATTTAAACCGCTGAGCAAGTGTTGCAATAACAATCTGCATTTCCATCATGGCAAAACTGTTGCCTATGCATAGCCTTGGACCGCCACCAAAAGGGAAGTAAGCAAACTTTTTAATATTCTTAGCATTCTCGTCACTGAAACGTTCCGGATTAAATCTATCAGGTTCTTCCCAATAATCAGGATGGCGATGAACATGATAAGTCATCAGCATCATGTTTTGTGCAGGAGAAATTTTATAACCATCAATATCATCTGCGGCTAAAGATTTCCTTCCTATTGTCCAGGCCGGAGGATAAAGCCGCATGGTTTCTTCAATCAACTGTTTGGTGTATTTCAATCTGGGAATATCTGCAAAGCCTGGCGTTCTGCCGTCCAGTACTATTTTAAGTTCATTACACAACTTCTGTTCTTCTTCAGGATTCTGTTCCATCAACATCCAGAACCATGAAAGTGCAAGCGAAGTAGTTTCGTGTCCGGCAAGAAAAATAGTCATACACTCATCACGCAATTGCAAATCGCTCATGCATTCTCCTGTTTCTTCGTCAACGGCATCCATCAGCATTGAAAGCAAATCATTCGGTTTCTCTTTTTCTTTTCTTCGACTTTCAATAAAATTATAGATAACGCTATCTAATTCAAGACCGGCTTTTCTAAATTCACGATTAGCCTTAACCGGCATCCACAAAGGCCAAGCAATTGGATGCTTAATTCTGCTGATTGCAAATTCATTTGCAACGGTCAACGAATTGCGAATAACCTCCATCTTGTCGCTTACATTGGTACTGAACAACGCTGCCGCTACAATATCCAGAGTAACTTCGTTCATATACTCAGTAATGTCAATCTCTTTATTGTGCTGTTTTACATCTTCCAGTTTAGCTGCAAGTGCTTCGGCTGAGCGCGACATCTGTCTAGTAATTTCAATCAGCTTCTCTTTATGAAAAGCGGGCTGTGCCAGCCTGCGCTGCTTGCGCCAGAAATCACCTTCACTGGTGAGCAAACCATTTCCCAGAAAAAGTTTCAGCACCTCGTAGCTAAAACTCTTTACATAGTTTTTGTTGTTTTCCTGCAACACATGGCGTATATAATCGGGCTTGGTGATGACAATAACTTTAAATACAAAAACATCTACATAAAATATATCGCCCAGCAGTTTGCGTTGTTCACTGGTATAGCTCAGTATATCTTTGTTCATCTCCTTTAAGGAGCCATAAAGCCAGTGGCCTTTTGCAAGAGGTATTTGTTTTTCTGGTGACATTTTTAGTCAGATTTTTTCGCAAAAATAGGAATGTTTTACATCTGAGTTCAGCAATTTTTGATTCAAAAACCACCACACCGCAAATCCAATCAACTGCAGCGACAGCAGAAAAAACACAAACAAAAATACAAAAGTAAAACATAGCTTGATAAGCCATCTGCCATCTTAACTGATACAGAACTAATCCCTTAATCAGAACTGCTTCCGCAACTCATACCGTGATAATCCTATAATCCAGAGAGTTGCCAGAACTATTAAATTTTTAATCTCATAATCCGAAACATTTGCCCTAACGGTTTCGTTGGCAATCCTCCATGTTCTTTTCATGCGGATATCGATTGATAGTAGAAATTTTAGTTTTCGTTTTAAAGATATTTTTACAAATACAATGGTTACATATTAGATGAAACATAAGCTTTATATTCCTTTAATATTTTTAAAATCGCTAACTTTACACTCCTTAAAAAAAGGCGAGCTTTAAACAGAAAATGGAAACCACGATAGATTTAGAAGCAGAAAAGAAAGAGATTCTTAAAGCCTACCGACACCTTTTGCGCAACACCAAACGCTATCAGGCAAAAGGTGATTTACAACTCATTCGCAAAGCTTTTGACCTTGCTTTGGAAGCGCATAAGGACATGCGCAGAAAATCGGGCGAGCCTTATATTTATCATCCGCTTGCCGTTGCTGAAATTGTTACAGCCGAAATTGGCTTGGGCGCAAAGTCCATTGTTTGTGCACTTCTGCACGATGTTGTAGAAGATACTCACATAACATTGGAAGACATCCGCAGCATGTTTGGCGACAAGGTTGCCACCATTGTTGACGGACTAACAAAAATCTCCGGAGTTTTTGACCATACTTCAGCAACTACATCCATACAGGCTGAGAATTTTCGCAAAATGCTGCTTACGCTCAGCAGCGATGTGCGCGTTATTCTTATCAAACTTGCCGACCGTTTGCATAACATGCGCACGCTCGACAGCATGGCGCGTGATAAGCAACTGAAAATTGCATCAGAAACATTATATCTCTACGCACCGCTTGCTCACCGCTTAGGTTTGTATGCGATTAAAACCGAGATGGAAGACCTGTCGCTGAAATACACAGAACCCGAAGTGTATGAAAGCATCAGCAACAAATTGATAGAAACTCAACGTCAGCGCCAGCGCTTTATCAATAAATTCAGTTTTCCCATCATGACTTCGCTTACCGAAGCAGGTCTTGATTTTGACATAAAAGGGCGAACAAAAAGCATTTATTCCATCTATAAAAAGATGAAAAAACAGGAAGTTCCTTTTGAGGAAGTGTATGACCTGTTTGCCATCCGCATCATTTTAAATTCAACTCCTGAAAACGAAAAGTCTGATTGTTGGCGCACTTATTCTATCGTTTCTGACCATTACGTTCCCAACACAGAACGTATGCGCGACTGGATTTCAACGCCAAAATCAAATGGTTATGAGTCGTTGCATACAACAGTGATGAGCAGCACCGGACAATGGGTTGAAGTGCAGATACGCACCAAACGCATGGATGACATTGCCGAAAAAGGTCTTGCCGCGCACTGGAAATACAAAGAATCAAGCGGTGAGAATGTGCTGGAAGAATGGATATCTAAAATCCGGGAAGTGTTAGAAAATCCTGACCCGAATGCGTTGGATTTTATTGATGATTTCAAACTCAATCTTTTTGCAGAAGAGATTTTTGTCTTCACACCAAAAGGGGAACTAAAAACACTTCCTGTTGGCGCAACATCGCTTGACTTTGCATTTGAAGTGCACTCCGAAGTGGGCATGAAATGTATCGGTGCAAAAATAAATAACAAACTGATGCCGCTTAGTTACAAACTGAAAAGTGGCGACCAGATTGAAGTGCTTACTTCATCCAAGCAATATCCTAAGGAAGACTGGCTGGCATTTGTTGTTACCGGAAAAGCGAAATCAAAAATCAAACAAGCGCTGAAAGATGAAAAACGTCAGCTTGCCGAAGAAGGAAAAGAAATGCTGGAACGCAAATTCCGTAATCTGAAAGTAAAACCGGACAACAATACCATCAATCGTTTGGTGAAGTATTATAAGATAATGAGTCCGCTTGATTTTTATTTCCGTATTGCCAATAAAAACATTGACCTCCACGACCTGAAAGAGGCATTGGAATACCCGGAGAAAAAAGGATTCTTCGGTTATCTGAAACGTTTTATTCCGGGAGGAAAAGAAAAAGAAGAGAAGCCTCAGCAAATTGAAAACCTTGTTGCCGACCTGAACGGAAAACCTGCACAGCTGCTGATTGGCGACAGCTTGGAAAAATTAGATTACACGCTTTCTAAGTGTTGTAATCCTATTCCGGGTGATGATGTGTTTGGCTTTATTACCATCAATGAAGGAATAAAAATTCACCGCGTAAGTTGTCCGAATGCAATACAGTTAATGGGTAAACATGCTTACCGTGTTATCAAAGCAAAATGGACCAGCAAAGAATCCATCGCATTCCTTGCCGGTTTAAAAGTTACAGGAATTGACGAAGTGGGAATTGTGAACAACATCACCAAAATAATTTCAAACGAACTGCACGTAAACATGCGCTCCATCAGCTTTGAAGAGCATGACGGAACATTTGACGGAACCATTATGGTTTATGTTCACGACACACAACACCTTACCAGCCTTCTGAATAATCTCAAGAAAGTAAATGGCGTACACACGGTTACCAGAATGGATGCCAACTAAATGAAGCCAGCCGCTAAGCCCCAAGCAGAGAACATCAATAAAAACAGAAAAGCCTCTTTCGAGTATTCTTTTCTGGAAAAGTATGTTGCAGGTATGCAACTGACAGGACCCGAAATAAAATCAATCCGCGACAAGCAAACGAATATTTCTGATGCCTATTGTTTTTTTATTGACGGAGAACTTTGGGTGAAAAACCTACATATCTCTAATTACACCGAAGCATCTTACAATAACCTTGACCCTAAGCGCGACCGCAAGCTATTACTCAACAAAAAAGAATTAAACAAACTTTCTGAAAAGTTGAAAGACAAAGGACTTGCTATTGTTCCCACCAAACTTTTTATTAGCGAAAGCGGTTATGCAAAGCTTGAAATAGCGCTTGCCAAAGGCAAAAAGATCTATGATAAGCGCGAGGACATTAAAGGTAAAGATGCCAAGCGTAATATGGACAGGGCGATGAAGAATAAGCGCTGATTAAGCGGCTTTACCTATTTTTCTGAGACGATAACCTGGCGCATGATTTCTGAATATTTCAGCAATTATTTCTGAAACATTATCAGGGTAATCAACCTTAACAATTTTATCTGAGTTCAGCCATTCGTGCAAAACAGAGCGATGTTTTTTCTTCAACGATTTCATTACCGCAACGCCCATTTGCTTTAAAGCCTCAGCATTGCATTGTTGCTCATACTGACTTTTCATGGGAATGACCATGAGTTTCTTTTTCAAATACAATGCTTCGGAAGGAGTTGCAAAACCTGCACCACACAATATTCCAGTGCAGGTGGTTAGGCTTTCCATAAAATGCTTGCTCTCAATCGGACGGATAAGAACATTGTTTTTGATGTACGCCTTTTTAGTGTGCTTGGAGAAAACCTCCCAACGTACATCAGAAAAATAGCTAAGTCGATTAATTATTTTATTGTCGGAATAGGATGGCAAATAAACGGTGTAATGCCCGTCATCTTTTGTTTTTAGCTGACGAATCTCTTTACGTATAATAGGTGTGTAAATACTGTTATTGTAGCGTTGGAAATGAAAACCGTAAGCAGCGGTAACAGGTGCATAATAGTTCAGCACTAAGCGACCGAGTTTATCGTCATCTTCTGCACGCGGTGCGTTGGGAGCGAGAACTGCCGCCTGATTACTTAATCCAATGCAGGTTTTTTCTGCAAGAAAACATGCCCAGGATGAAACGGGTTCAAAGTCACTGATAACAAGGTCGTAATCATTTACAGGGAGCTTCTTCACCTCTTTGTAAAACCTGCGTACTCGGTTTTTACTCCATGTCTGAAAATAGTTGATGCCACCTTTTTGTCCGAAGACAAAACTCAAACCTTTGAACTTATATTTTACTTCAAAAGGCAATTCAATGTCAGACGAGAAGCCGCTGACAAGAATATCCACCTCACCTCTCTTCTGCAATTCGGGGATTATTTCAATGGCTCTGCTGATGTGCCCGTTTCCTGTTCCCTGAATTGCGTAGAGAATTTTTATCATTTAGAATAAACCGAAGAAAAGTTTTTTGCCCGGCTTACCGATTGGTTCGGGTGGTGATTTCTTATTTGCGTGGTAGTTGAGCGGAAGGAATTCCTGTAAGAGGTTTGCATAAAGTTCATTGGTAGTTAGTTCTTCTTTATGCTCGTCATCGTGTTTTGAATTTTGAGCAAGTTTATCAGCGCTGTAGTGATAGATGCTCCATTCACCATTGTTATATTCAAGTCCGGTCAGGTTCTCTACCCAGTCGCCTGAATTGAGGTAGGTGATATTTCCTTTATCAGTTTTGATTTCGCGGATTTCCGGTTTGTGGATGTGACCACACACTACAAAATTGTATTCGTTGGATATTCCTATTTCGGCAGCGGTCACTTCAAAGTTATTGGCGTGTTTTACTGCACCTTTAACACTGTCTTTTATTTTTTTTGAGAGTGATATTTTTTCTCTTCCTGTTTTCTCAAGAATGCGGTTTATAAATCGGTTGAAAACAATGAGTAAATCATAACCTTGTCCTCCCAGCTTGGCAATCCACTTGGTGTGTTTCATGGTTACATCAAACACATCACCGTGAAAAATCCATGCTCTTCCTGCTTCGAGGTTAAGAACAATTTTGTTGACGATTTTGAATGAGCCTAATTCAAAGCCCTCAAACTTGCGCATCATCTCGTCATGGTTTCCGGTAACGTAATAAACCTTTACGCCTTTGGCTATCATGCCTGTGATTTGCTTAATCACCTGCATGTGTTCTTTAGGGAAATAGCTTTTGCTGAACTGCCAGATGTCTATTATATCACCATTAAGAACAAGCGTTTCGAGTTTTATGCTTTTAAGGTATTTAACCAGTTCGGCTGCATGACAGCCATAGGTGCCGAGGTGAACATCGGAGATAACAGCTACTTCTACTTTGCGTTTTGGGAGCTTTTTATCTGTATCCATTTTATTTTTTTATGCTGCAGTAGGAACAAACATCAATTGGCAAAAAGCTATTATCAGCTAAATAAAACAAACCTATTTTTTCACCCGAAGACGAAAGTTTGAAGTTGGCGTGAATGTCATTTGCAACCGTATTCAAATCATCGCACCAGATAATTAGTTTTCCGTAAGGCTCAATGATTAGTTCAGGAAGCTCATATTTATCAGGATTGCTATCAGCATTATCAGTAAGAAACCATTTCCCTGATTCAAGTTTTAAACTGTTGCCGGTTGTGTTAAATAATTCAATCCAATCTTCGGCATAACCAAATTCATTTTGCTTCTGAGAACCTGCCGCAGAAAAATTATTAATGATGAGTACGCCTCCTATTCCTTCGGTGAAGGTTGCTGCTTCAGGTGTACCGGATTTAAGCGGAGAGAGTGTTGTTTCTTTTTTGCAACCAATGGCAAGAATAAACACAAGAAGAATAATTATATTTTTCACGCTGCAAAAATCGGTCACTAATAAAAACTGAATACTAACTCGTTGTTAAATTTCGGTTAATTATAAAAAATCAAAAGCCCTCTTACATTTCTGCAAGAGGGCTTTTGATTTTAAAAGAGTGACAGATTATCTAACCAACAGTTTTACTGTGCGGGTAGATTTATCAGTTACAATGCGTGCAAAGTATAAACCTGCTTTTTGACCAGTAGCATCAAACTTAAGGGTGTGAACTCCATCCATTGCTTTACCATTGAAAAGATTAGCCACCATTTTGCCTTCCATATTGAAGACAGTAACATTCATGTTGATTTTCTCATTCAGGGTAACTGCAATTGTAGTCTCGGTAGTAAACGGATTTGGATAAGCCATCACGTTAGCTATTGAAGGGATATGATCTTCAATACCCACAGTAATATCTACGTTCTGGATAATGGTATCATTACCACATGGGCTGTATGCAATTAATGTAACCTCATACGTTCCGCTTGCGGTGTAAGTGTAAGTTGGGTTCTCGTCTGTTGATACATCGTTATTGGTTCCTGTTACACCAAAATCCCAGAAGTAAGAGTCGCCATCAGTAGAAGCATTATCAAAAGTAGCTGCGAACTGATTAGATGAAGATGAGAAATCAGCAGTTGCTCCTGCTAAGAAAATTGTTCCGGTGTAAACAGTGTTTTGCGGATCCCAGTTAGCCCAACAAAGTGTCCAGTCAGTAGCACCGAATGCACCTTTGTAAGTAACGTCTTCAAAGAAGGCATCCTGCAGGTTAGCATTGGTAAAATCTGCACCGCTTAATAATGGTGAACCTGATTGTGGCAACAACACAGGAGCTGTTAAATCGTTGGTAGGGTAATCAACCAACAGGTTATTGTTGTCAGTAAGGGTAGTGTTATTGAAACCTGAAGTTGCATACCAACCGTCAATATCCCAAATGCTTGACCCGGCAACAGCCAATGGATCAGTGTGTGCAGAAAGAACGTTGTTGCGGAATTGCAACAGGTTGTTGGTTGCATTACCTTCAGTAGTTGCAGCATCAATCAGCAAACCAACAGGGTAACCTGCAGTCAACGAATTATAAATGCAGGTCTGTGTGTTTCTGCGCAGGTGAGCCGAGCGTTTGTAGTTGCTATTGATAGTAGTGTTTGCATCTAACAACGGACCAAAAATGCTGAAGTTTGAGAAGATAGGGCGAGTAGCCGGTACAGCAGCTGTTCCTGTTGCATCGTTATCGCTTTCAAAACCATTTGAACCGCTTTGGTCAGCTACAGAAGCATCACGTACAGAGATACCGAACTGTAATTTTCCGCTGAAACCGTTGTCGGTATCAAAATCATCATCCCAACCGCGGTGAGCAATAAGGTGTTTTGCATTTACACTTCCGCCAAACCACTCGTATGAGTCATCGCCTGAATAAGAAATCTGGATGTTTTCGATTGTTGTTCCGCTACCTACTCCACCCATTGTTAAACCATTAATCTCCTGGTTAGGCTGGAAAGGAATTCCCGGGAATTCAATACGCAGATACGTTAAAGAACCTGAGTTGTCAGCATCGTCAGGGCTATTGCCACCACCGAATGTTGCTCCTGTTCCGCCTTCCACAACACCTTCGCCACCCGGCAGGTTGATAGTAGCTTTACCGCAAAGGATAATACCACCCCAATCTCCATAGGTACGTTGACCTGCAGCCTGGTTAGATGTGAAAACAATTGGCTGGTTCACTGTTCCGTTTGCAATCAGCTTACCACCTCTTTCAATAATCAAAGTTGCTTTAGTTGATTGCTCTCCGCGGATAAGTGTTCCCGGTTGAATAGTTAGTGTAGCACCATCTTTTACGTAAACAAAACCGCTCAACAAATACGTGTTGGTATTGTACCATGTTGTGTTGGTAGTGATGTTTCCTGTAACGGTAATCGCTTCGCTGCTTAAGTTAACAGTTTGTGTTCTGCTGTTTGTTCCGCAGGTATTAGTAGCTGCTAAAACAACATCGTAAGAACCATCGCTTGCATAGTTGTGGGTAGCATTGGTAGTAGTTACGTTTGCACTTCCATCATCAAAATTCCAATCGTAGGTATTTCCGTTTCCGGTTGAAGTATTGGTGAAGTTAACCAACAGAGCAAATGCCTGTGCTACAAAGTTTGCAACAGGTGCAGCATTTACAGTTACTGCAGTTTGTGTTGACGTTGCTGTGCAACCATTGCCATCCGTTACAGTAACACCGAAAACTCCGGTAGCACTAACTGTGATAGCCTGTGTTGTTGCTGCGTTGCTCCACAGATAAGAAGAATTTGAAGCAGCAGTTAAGGTAACTGTGGTAGGTGAACAAACAGTTGTAGGTCCGCCAGCAGTTACTGTTGCATCCGGGGTGTTTACGGTTACAGTTGTTGGTGCTGAAGTAGCTGTGCAACCTCTTGCGCTCCACACCTGAACTGAATAATCATCTGAGGTAGTAACGTTAATTGATTGTGTTGTTGCTCCGTTACTCCAAAGAAAACTTGCTCCTGCGCTTGCAGTTAAAATTACTGAACCACCGTTGCAGAATGTTGTTGGTCCGTTTGCGTTAATAGCAATTACAGGTGTGTAATCAACTGCTCCGTTGTAAATTTCGTTTTGCGGATCCCATTCTGTCCAGCAAGCTGTCCAGTTCTGGTCACCAAAAGCACCACGGAAAGTAGTAGGCTCAAAATATGAATCCTGTAAATCTGTGTTAGTAAAATCAGCACCGCTTAAAAGTGGTGAACCTGAAAGTGGTAAAAAATCAGGATCAGCTAAGTTGTAACCGTCAGCTACCATTAAATCAGTATTGTTAGCCAATACGGTGTTATTAAAACCGGTAGTGTTAAACCATGCACCGATATCCCATGAGCTTGAAGCAATGGTATCCATTGGATTTGGGCAACCTGCTATAACGTTATTGCGGAATTGAAGTAATCCGCTTATTGCATTTGTTTCGGTTGTTGTTGCATCAATCAATAATCCGATAGGGAAACCTGAAATCATTGAATTGAAAATATTTGTTGCAGTATTTCTGCGCAGGTGAGCACCTCTTTTGAAGTTGCTGTTGATGCTTGTTGTTCCGTCAACTTTAGGACCGAATGTGCTGAAGTTAGAAAACACAGGGCGTGTTTGAGGAGTTGCAACAGTTCCGGTTGCATCGTTATCCGTTTCAAAACTGTTTGAACCGCTTTGGTCAGCAATGGCAGGATCGCGAAGCGAAACACCGTATTGCAGTTTTCCTTTAAATCCGTTGTCGGTATCAAAATCATCGTCCCAGCCGCGGAAAGCAACAAGGCGTTTTGCGTTTACTGTTCCGCCAAACCACTCAAAAGAGTCATCGCCTGAATAAGAAATCTGAATGTTTTCAATTGTAGTTCCTGTTCCTACAGCACCCAATGTAAGACCATTGATCTCCTGATTAGGCTGAAAAGGAATTCCGGGAAATTCTATACGAACATATTGAAGTGTACCTGAGTTATCGGCATCATTGGGTGTAAGTCCACCACCAAAGGTAGCACCTGTTCCACCTTCCACAATGGCAGTACCACCGGGATGATTGGTTGATGCATTTCCGCAGATGATAATACCACCCCAGTCGCCATAGTTACGCGCAGTTGGATTTTGGTCTGAAGTAAATACGATGGGCTGGTTAGGAGTTCCGATAGCAATAAGTTTTGCTCCGCGCTCAATAATCAACGCGCCTTGTGTTAATTTTTCTCCTTTAATAACTGTTCCTGCTTCAATGGTTAATACGGCAGGTGACTTTACATAGACCCAACCGCTTAATACATAAACGTTGTCGTTGGTCCAGTTTTGATCGGCAGTAATATCGCCCGTAATGACGGTTTGCGCGATACTACCTGCAATGTTGGCAACAATGAGTGCTGCCGCAAGTAATAGTTTTTTAGCCACGGAATTAATTGTTTTCAAGCGGAGTGGCTGAGCTCGCATGATACTGGTGTTGCTTTTAGCATCTTTTGTAGTTGCTCGGTTCATGATGATATTTTTTAGTTTTTAGTTGGCGCAAAACTATTCGCACAACATCACGGCAGAATAAATTTGAGGTTACATGATTCTTACCATTGCGTTAAGGGAATGTGAACAGGTTTATTAAACAACAAAACCCCGCAAGAGGCGGGGTTTTGTTGTTGGATGACCACACCCCCAGCCCCTCTCCTTGAAATAAGGAGAGGGGGGCAGTGTACGTTTCTATAATATGGTTATCTCGTATGTTCCTGTGTTTGGACCTGTGTAAGAAATGTTGAAGTATGGTTTGAAGTCGGAGAAATTAACGGTGTGGGTTTCTTCTTGTCCGGGTAAAAGTGTTGAGCCGTTTGAACCGCTGAAGGCTTCATCGGGGGCATTGGCAAGATAAAAATTGATGCCGCCAATCATGGGCGTTGTTGTTGTGTTTTTAATTTTTACTGTAATACCAATCATCCAAGGGGTGGATGAAGGATTGAAGATGTTGATGATTTGTGCTGAGTTGATAGTGCCTGTAATTGGGGCAAGGTGCAACAGTTCGATGTTGCGTGTTAGTTCTTCACCAGCGGAAATGTGAACATTTGATTCGAGGTTGGTTTGATAGAAAGGATGTTCCCAATACAAGTCATAGTCGTTTGGAAGGATGTTGGCAAGTGAATATTTGCCACCGATTTCGGCAATGGTTTCAGCAATTTTTTCATTAATACCTGTGAGTGTGATGTAGAACTTAGCACCCGGCAGCGGAATTTCTTCTTCGTTTTTGATGTTTCCGCGAACTTTAGCAGTAGTAGAGCCAAGGTCGAGAATTATGCGTGCTTTAAAATAGTTGGTAACGAAGTTGGGTTGTGAAGCCTTCAAAGTATTTACCATTTTGTCCATTTGCTTTTTGAAAAGATTGTCGCTGATGTCGCGGACAAGTGCTTTGATGTTTTCAATTGCGGTGGAGCGTGTGATAATTGCCTGACGCGGATTTTGAATGGAGGTGCGGTAAAGTCCGATTGCGGTGAATAAGTCGGTAACATCAATGGGTGTATAACCGAACATTCCCGCAAGGGCAGCGTGAGTGTTTGCAAGGTTGTGGATTTGTTCGCAGATGTCGTCTATTTCTTCTTTTTTAAATCTTGCCATTTGTGTTTCGGTGTAAGTAACGGCAACACGCAGGGTGTTATCATTAATAGAAGCGGCATAAGCACTTACCGCGTTTCCGCATTTCAGGGCTAAGAGTGTCATGGTGGTGCGTAGCTGATTGGTGTCGAGGGTAACACCTGTAGTGTTTGAGTCGGCAAGAGCGGTTAGGTTGTCAATAAGGACAAGTTTGGTATCGGCACTTGTTTTTGTTGTAGCAAAGGCAGGGATACCCATTGTTGGTGTGGGGTTGTTTGTGCACCATACAAGCGTTGCACGAATCATGTTTACACGGTTTGAGACTGCTGTTTCCATAGTTTTTGTTTTTAGGGATTTATTGATTTAGTGATTTGGGGAATTGGTGATTTAGTGAATTAGTGATTTATAGAATTGGTGCGATTTGTTTGATGATGAGTTGGGTTTGTTTGACTGGTAGCGCGAATTGTTTGACTGCGAGAACGAATTGTTTGACCGCAAGCGGGGTTTGTTTGATGATGAGTGCCGTATGTTTTGTGATGAGCCTGACCTGTTTGATGATGAGCCTGACATGATTTACAATGAGTTGGATTTGTTTGGCAGTGAGCGCGAATTGTTTGATGATGAGCGCGAATTGTTTGACTGTGACCGGGGTTTGCTTGAAGGAAAATCTGTTATTTCTTTTGATTTCAAGGACTTATGAATTTTTAAAAAGCGACTGGCGTAATGGGGTGAGACTTCGGAAAAGGGTATTTCAAACAAAATGCAGATGTCTGAAATTGTTTGAGGGGTGAGGATTTTTGTTCCTTTATAATAGCATGAACCATTGGTAGAACAAAAGCCGGTTCTTTTAAGAAATTCTTCCCGTGTGATTTTGTGTTTCTTAAGTGCTTTAAGAAAATCTTCATGAATAATACTGTAAAGTGATTTGTAATTAAACTCCTTTGCCATTGGAGTGGCAAATGGAAGCATAATGATTTTTCAATCACAGTAATTTAATTACACTGAGGGAGTAAAGGGAAATTTAGGACGGAAAGGCTAATTGCAAATTGGCTGATGTTGGGAGCGACATTATGGATGTAGTAATTTGTTTTTAAATGGTATCCATTAGAACGCTACGCTTAGTTGCAAATGCGGCTCATCGGGGGAGTTTTCATTTATTACTTTTTGCTTGCCCAAAAAGTAAAACAAAAAAGGCACCACGCTGACCACCCATAAGCTTTTATTTAGTGTAATTGATTTTTTTAGAAGCTAAAATGAGAACGCTTCGCTAAGTTGCTTGTCGCACGGGCCTGCGCTTAGCGGCCGCAAAACTTATGGTTCGCACTCAGCGTGAACAGCCGCCCACAGGCGATGGACGCGTGGTTGGGTTGATGGCTAAAAAATGATTAAAGGCAAGATGCCTTGTTAATAACAGCGTAGCGGGACTCTACGCTGAACGCTGACTACGCTCAACTGGGAATGGGTGGGGCTATTGGGACAAATAAAAATTGGGGTTGTGGGATTTTTATACTTTAGGGGCTGGAAAACATCTATAATAGTTCACATTTTGTGAACTTTAAATAATTTTCTTATTTTTGCATGAGAATTAACTTATTTAAGCAAAGCACTATTGAAGATTTCGCAAAAGAAAATGCAGGAAGTGTTGATCCTTTTAAGTTATGGTTAATAAAGATTAAAGCTGCCGATTGGGAAAAGCCAGACGATATGAAGAGCACATTTCCTTCAGCGGATTTGTTGGGTAAGGGAAGCAACAGGGTGATATTTGATATAGGAGGCAATAATTACAGGATGATATGCAAATATTGGGTTGGTGCCGACAGATTTTCGTTATTTATAAAATGGATAGGAACACATGCTCAATATGATGCCCTTTGTAAACAGAATAAACAATATACTGTAGACACTTACTGATGGAAAAATTGATTTATACCGTTATTAAAAACCGAAACCAATACAACAAGTATTGTAACCGGGCAGAAGAGCTTTTAGACAGCAACACTGCCAGCAAAGCTAAGCAGGATGAACTGGAATTACTGACGGTTTTAATTGAAAAGTATGATGAGGAACATTCTACATTAGATGCAGAAGCTGACCCCATTGAACTGCTAAAATCTTTTATGGAAGATGCCGGAATGAAAGCAGTTGAGATGGTTTCATTATTAGATGTAAGCAAAGGATTGGTTTCTGATATTCTGAATTATAAAAAGGGGCTGAGCAAAGAAATAATTCGAAAACTGGCTGAACATTTTAAAGTAAGGCAGGAGCTTTTTAATAAGCCGTATGCTTTGGAGTTGCCCGTCAAGAAAAGTTTACGTGTTGCAGGTGGCATAATTGCGAAGTCAGACAGCAGCGTAAAATTGGCACAAAACAAATTGCAAACTCAGGTAAGAAATTATAAAATTGCCGGTGAAGGCAGATTTCAACTGGCTAAAGAACCAAAGGGGAAGTATGCTGTGAGAAGCGGAAAGAAGGTGAAGGGTTAAGTTGTTGCCGGGGGGAACGAAAGGTTAATTGCAAATTAGCCAATGTTGCGAGCGGCATTGCAAATGCCGCTCAGCCAAGCGCGCTGAACATTACGCCCAGCAGGGGGAAATGTGCACGTACTCAGCTGCCCACAGGCGATGAACGCGAGAACGGGTTGATGACTAAAAAATGATAAAGGCAGGATGCCTTGTTAATAGCAGCGTAGCGGTCCCGATAGCTATCGGGATCTGCGCTGAACTGGGGTTACCCTTTTGCTCTTTTCAGGCGATTTTGTTTGAAATATGCTTTCAATTGCTCAAAGTTCATGTCGGCAATTTCCAATGAAATTTTGTCTTTGATTTCACGCATACTTTTTACTGCGTCAAATGTCTTTACTGTTTTTTTAATTTTTGTTTTACTCATGACTATATTGTTTTTTATTCTACTATGTCTTTGGGTGAACGGATTTCTAATGGTGGGAAACCAAGTTTGATATTAACTGAATTGTATCCTCTGATACGATAAATATTTACGATGTGTTTGAAATTCCAACTTACAAGAATATCAACTTTGCTGACGGTTGCAATTGCGATATGCAAACAATCGTTTCGGCTGGTTTTACCAACTACTTTTTCTTTGATGTAAGTGTCGGCAAGCAAAACTGCATCCTTCGTGATTTCAACAAACTCAATGCTGTTCTTAGGCAACGATTTATAAAAGTCCCGAATTTCTTTACGGGCTTTCATGATTTCTTCTTCAGCTACTTCGGAAATAACAGCTTTGATTTGCCCAAGTTTAACTCTCTCCATTAAAATGGTAGAATGCTCTTCAAACTCGGTGTCAAAAACTCCACTTAAAACTGATGTGTCAAAATAAAATCGTTGTTGCATAGGTGAGGCGAAGGTAAGGAAAAAGGGGTAATTTATTTTTCAGTTTATTAATATGTTGCTCATTTTCATACTTAGGGATTGAAAATC
This sequence comes from Chitinophaga pinensis, assembly GCA_945861685.1. GTDB lineage: Bacteria > Bacteroidota > Bacteroidia > SXHM01 > SXHM01 > SXHM01. Next base: position 16,274 of record CAMAVO010000004.1, read on the forward strand.
ATAGTTGCCGGTACTGCAAAGATTAAATGCAACGAGCGAAACAGGCTCGCTGCTGCAGGGCAGGGTTTTCTGGGTTTTTGACTAAGGGGACAATAGAAGGCAGGATGCCTTGTTAATAGCAGTGTAGCGGGACGCTACGCTGAACGGGGATTTAAGAGAGATGCTGAAATAACCCTTCGACAGGCTCAGGGTGACAAAAACCAGTATGACGTTTTAAAATCTAAAGTTCAACCCCAGCGTATAATAACTACCTCTTCTGTAGCTTTGCATTTGCTGATCGTTGTTACTGGTAATTTTCCCGTCTTCGTTAGCATCCTGCACCAGCAGATAAGGTTGGTTAAGAATATCCTGTATCCCGAATTTCACATCAAGGCGTTTCCACAAACGTTTGGTAATGGTAAGGTCAAGCGTATTGCGTGGCATCTCATACACATCAGGCGTACCGTACGAACCAACAATCACAATCCTCTCGCCTATTACATTGTAAAGCAAATTCACCTGCAAGCCTATGCTATCATTCTGGTAATAAATTCCGCTGTTGATGATGTAAGGCGATTGTCCCATCATCGGGCGGTTTTCGCTTTGGCCCTGCGCTTTGTCTCCCAGATTAATTTTGCTCCAGATATAACTTGCATTCAATACCACCCCTAAGTTTCTTACAAAAGGAGTTTTTAAGGTATTGAATGTTTTACGCACTTCCAGTTCTATACCGGTGCTTGTTGCAGATTCTGCATTGCGGTAAGTATAGTTACGTGTTCCTCCCGAACCTGTGCCCGGAACAAAATACGTTTCAATAGGATTGATAAAATTTTTGTAGAATGCACCCACGCTGATTACCTCACCAAGTCCCGGATAATATTCCCAACGTGCATCGTAGTTGTAGATGCTGGGCGTCTGCAGTGAATCATTACCATAGTTCACGCTGTTGAAGTTGAAATCATAAAACGCATAAGGCGCCAACTCACGAAACTCAGGTCTGTTAAGCGTGATACCAAAACCACCGCGTATGAGCATCTTCTCGCTGATGTTGGCAGTAAGGTTTGCCGAAGGCAACAAACGGATAATATGATTATCCACATTCACAGGATTTCCTGTAACCGTGTGGCTTTCCAAACGCTGACGGTTGTTCTCAACGCGGGCCCCTGTGTGCAGGTTCAGCCATTTTGCAAACGGAATATCCAACGCAAGATAATAAGCAATCAAATCGTTTTGCGCGGTGTACGTATCGCTTTTGCGGGTGTCTTCGTCAATTTTTATACCTGTGGTTGAGTTGATGTTGGTGTCATTAAAAAGCTCATCAAAAGACACCGCGCGCAGCGAATTGTCAAACTGAAAAACATTAGCAGATGCATAACCCAGGTTACGTGCGCTGAACTGTCTCCACTTGCGCTCTAAGTAAAGCCCTGCAGTAACTTTAGGCTCAAACTTCCCGATGTGCAGTTTCTGTTCAATGTTGGCTGTTCCGGTCATCAACTCTTCGTAAAGGTCAAAGTACAACCTTCCCAAAAAGAAAGGAGTAGCACCAAAAGGAACGTAGGTTTCATAAGGATCTTCAGGTGCTGCATTAATATCTTTTGCAGTTCGTACACGTCTCCAGTCCGGCTCTTCTTTCTTAGCCTTTGAATAAGCAAGCGTCCAGTCAATTTTGGTTTTATCTTCAAACAGTTTGTGCTCACCGTTTAGCTGACCGGTGTAAATACTGCGGTTCATGTAGTAGTACGAATACTCTTTGCGCAACTCTCCTTCTTCAAAGTTTATACCGTCACGCAAGGTACTTTGGTTCATACCCGCCTGATTGAAAATGTTTTTGAATTCAATTTTATGGTTCAGGAAGTTAAACGACCAGTTGTGCAACAGACCTACACGCACATTATTGGTGTAACGACTATCGTTGTAATCAAAAATGGTATCGCTGTATCCTGTTACAGGATTGAAAGTATTGTAATCCGTTCTGCGCGAAACAAAATACTGATTGGTGTTACTGTAGTTCAATGCGGTGATGTGTCCTATGTGAACTTTCTTAATATCAAACTTGCGTGCAAACGTAAAATTGAAACGTTGGTCGGGTGCAGCCTTTGAATTAACAGTTCCCCAGTTATTGCTCAGTGAACGCCCCAATGAGGTCAGTTGCTCCATATCATTAGTGTTGGAAACATCGCGCACGTTTGCAGGAAAACCATCAGGCAACGAGCGACTTCCGTCATCAAAACCCATCCAGTCTGTTTTGCTGCCCGGATTCATGTAAAAATCATTGAACGTTGTGCCTTGTCTGAAAGAAGCCGAGTAACCTGCCGAAACCATATTCTCGTCAGGAGTATTTTTTGTAAATACTTTAATAACACCACCTGCAAACTCACCGGAGATTTCCGGTGCAGGACTTTTGTAAATCAAAATCCTGTCGATCATGGCACTTGGGATCATATCAAATGAAAAGGCCTTTACATCCGATTCGGTGCTGGGCGTAGTTACATTATTAAGGTAAACAGAATTGTAACGCTCGCTCAGTCCGCGCACCATTACAAAACGATCGTTCATAATAGTAACACCCGGAACACGCTTAATAACTTCCGAAGCATCTCTGTCCTGCGATTTTGCAATCTGCTGCGAAGAAATACCGCTTACAACGGCAGTGCTGCGTTTCATTTCGGTAAGAACTGCATTCTCGGTATGCGTTACTTTTTGTGCTGATACTTTCGACTCTTTCAACTGCTGAACCGATGATTGGAGATTGAAATCAAGATTAGTAGTTTCCCCCGCTTTAACTCGTATGCTTGCTTTTGAAACCGGCTCATAGCCTACAAAACTTGCAACAACTTCATAAACACCTTCACTAACCGTTATTTTAAAATTTCCGTCAAAATCGGTGGTTGAACCGTTGGCAGTTCCTTTAATACTTACGTTTGCAAACGGAACAGGCACAGCTTTACCATCAATTACCTCTGTTACCTTTCCGATGATGAAACCGGGCTTTTCGTTGTTGGAAAATGCCGGAACGGCAAGAAGAACAGCAGCAAAAAGTATTAGTATATTTTTCATTAAATATTGGTTTGTTTTCACGATGCAAAATAAATCCAACAGTGTAATTGTATGATGAAGCCTATGTTAAGTAAATGTTAAGTGTTAGATGCTGTGCTTTATAAAACTCTCTTAAAATCAGCCACATAAACCACAACCTGATTTAAAACAGAATTAACAATTACGTAATACTTTAGTCTCTTAGTGAAGATAGTTTTGTACCCATACTTTACTAATCTGGCTTCATGAACGCGAAAAACACCAATCTTCCTAAAATATTGCTTGTTGATGATGAACCGGATATTCTTGAGTTTCTGAAATACAATTTAGAAAAGGAAGGATTTATTGCCTACACAGCCACTAATGGAAAAGAAGGAGTTGCACAAGCATTAAAACACCTTCCTAATTTGATCCTGTTAGATGTAATGATGCCTGGAATGGACGGAATTGAAACGTGTCAGGCATTACGCGAATCTTCTAAATTGAAAGATACTGTGATTGCCTTTCTTACTGCAAGAAGTGAAGACTACTCTCAGATTGCAGGATTTGATGCCGGAGCAGATGATTACATCAGCAAGCCGATAAAACCAAAAGTTCTGGTCAGCAGAATTAAAGCTTTATTGCGGAGAAAAAATACTCAAAACGGACAACCGCTGCATGAAACAGCTGATATAACAATTGACCCGGATCGGTTTATTGTGATTAAAAAAGGAGTGGAATTAAACCTTCCGCGAAAAGAATTTCAATTGCTGAACCTGCTCATGTCAAAGCCCGGAAATGTATTTACCCGTGAATATATTCTGAGTAATATATGGGGACAGGAAATTATTGTAGGAAACCGCACAATTGATGTACATATCCGTAAAGTGCGTGAAAAAATAGGTGATAATTATATACAGACCATTAAAGGTGTAGGATATAAATTCATGGGGTAATTACTCCAGACTGAATTTTACGGGAATAGTCATCTGTACCGATACCTGCTTACCGCCTTGTTTACCGGGCGCAAAATCTTTTAGTGAAGAAACAACACGCACCGCTTCATTATCTAAATCTTTACTTACACTCTTCCACACCTTTACCTTAGTTACTTTACCGGCTTCGCTTACTACGTAACTGATGTAAACGGTTCCTGAAACAGCCTGTTCTTTTGCCGTCTGCGGATACTTAACATTATCTCTGATGTGTTTTTTCAATGCCTCATTTCCTCCCGGATACTGAGGCATTTCATCCGCAAAAGCATAAACTTTACTGTCTCCATTTTGTTGTTGCGCTTCCTGTTCAATATTTTTTCTTGCCTGATCAACTTCTGCTTTTTCTTCAGCTACTTTCAGTTCATCATAAGCAACAGCAGGTGCTTCCTGAGCCGAAGCGGTTCTTGAAACTGATTCCTCTCTTGTTTTTTTCTCAGCTTCTTTCTGCGCTTTTTTATCTGCAGCTTTACTCTTTGAAGCAGCAGCAACCTCAACACTCATAAGATTTTTAGAGTTCTCATTATCGTATTTACCGGCAATACCATCACTCACATATTTTTCAGAATCAAACGAAAAAACAGTATCAGCATAACCGGCTTGGCCTGCACCGGTCTGAGGATTATAATACATAGGAGCTGAATTGGAAGCCCCGCCTGTAGCTGTCATGGTTGAAAAATCTGCAGGCAAATCGTCATCTGCTGTTATTGCTTCAGCTTTACCTGTTCCGTTTGCAACTAATCCCTCGTTATTAGTTGCAAGCGGTGATTTAAACAAATCTTCCTGTGCAGACGATTCCGACAAAGGAGCTGCATCAGGGGGCATAACTACCGCATCGCCTGCAACAACACTATCTAATAGTATACTCTCTGTATCTTTTACATCTGCTTTATTTTCTGCCAATACTTTTTCTTCGGCTTTATTTTGAGCAACATCATTTTTAAACGGAGGATTTAACGCAACATACAACACACCACCACCCAACACAAAGAAGAGAGCCACAGCAGCTGCTAACCGTAGAAAATTCATCTGAATTACTTTTCCACCAGCGTGCTGAGGTTTTCCGTGATTGGCTATCTTTTCATTTAACTGAGCAATAGCTGCACGCGAAGATTCTTTGCTCTTCATCAACGAAATACCTTCCAGCGCATCACGACAAAAGTCACACTCGTTAATGTGTATCTCCACCTGCTTCTTGAGATGAATACCCAGTTTGCCGTGCGCATATTCTGTCAACGCTTCTTCTGAAAGACAGCCTGTTTCGTCAAATATTTTTATATTTTTTGAACTCATTTCTTTAGGAACTTCTTCCTTTTTCAGTTAAAAATATCTTCAAATTTCGTTTGCCGTTCTGTATATAACTCTTCACCTGCATCATGCTGTAGCCTGTTATTTCCGAAACCTCTTCGTAAGACTTGCTCTGCATGTAAAACAAATCAACACACACTTTCTGCTCCTCTTTTAAATGTTCAATTCCTTCGTACAAACTTTTATCCAACAATTCCTGTTCCTCTCCGTTTGAATGATGCAGAGATTCGTCATTTTCCATAAGTGAAAGTGAATCTTTTCCAAATTCATCTACATGGTTAGCCTGCGATTTATCTTTCCGCAGTTTCATCAGGCAATGATTTTTACTCACACTGTAAAGCCATGATTTAAAATTATCCACATCGTATTTCTTCAAATCAATTAGTAGCTTTTCAAAAATTTCCATTACGGCATCTTTTGAGTGCTCTTCGTTTTTCAGGTATTTCATGCACACACCAAAAACCAGGTGCGTGTAACGCTGAAAAAGTTCGCCAACATACTCGGAATTATGGGAAAGGCGGAAACTGCTGACCAGTTCACTGTCAGTAGAATTTTTATCTCGCACAAGTTTGATAAACGCCATTAAGCCTTAAAAGGAGGCTAATTTACGTAATTTAGGTTTTTAGGTTTTCGTAATACTTACAAATAGCACGAATACCACATTCCCCGCACTTTGGACTGCGGGCTGTGCAAACATAACGACCGTGCAGAATAAGCCAGTGGTGGGCAATTGCAATTTTATCTTCCGGAATGTATTTTATTATTTGCCGCTCGGTTTCCAGCGGATTTTTGGAATTAACAGTTAGCCCAATGCGGGCCGAAACACGGAAAACATGTGTATCCACAGCCATTTTAGGTTGATTGTAAACCACAGAAGCAATTACGTTGGCTGTTTTTCTCCCAACTCCAGGAAGTTCCTGAAGTTTATCAACGTCAGCAGGAACAACGCTATTAAATTTTTCAACGAGCATTCTTGCCATACCGGCCAGGTGTTTGGCTTTGTTATTTGGATAGCTAATACTGCGGATGTAAGGAAATATTTCATCCGATGAGGCTGCAGCCATTGTATCTGCATCGGGAAAGCGAAGCAATAAAGCCGGAGTAATCATATTCACACGTTTATCGGTGCATTGTGCAGAAAGAATTACCGCTACAAGAAGCGAGAACGGATTATCATACACCAACTCCGTTTCAGCAACCGGCATATTTGTACTGAAGTACTCAATTGCTTTCTGAAAGCGGTGTTTTAGTGTCATGGAATTTAAATTAAGAACAAAAAAAAGAAAATCATTTCATCTAACCTATTTATAACTTTGTAAATATTTCTAATCATGAAAAAATCAATCCTGTTATTTCTTTTTTCGGCAATTACTATTCTTTCTGCTTTTGCAGACAGCCTAAGTATTTCAGCTGATTCAATTAAACCTAATCCTTTCGCCAATAAACAAGCTAATGTTTATGTCTTTGATATAAAAGAAGAAATAGGCCCTTCCATCTGGAGAAAAATGGAAAAGGCTTTTAATCAAGCGGAAGAACTAAAATCAGACTTAATTTTGCTGCACATGAATACATACGGAGGTGCAGTGGTACAGGCAGATTCCATGCGCACAAAAATTCTTCATTCCGAAATCCCCGTTTATGTTTTTATTGATAACAATGCAGCTTCGGCCGGTGCGTTAATTGCTATTTCCTGTGACAGTATTTACATGCGCTCGGGCGCAAACATTGGCGCTGCCAGTGTGGTTAATGAAAATGGTGAAGTCCTTCCCGATAAATATCAAAGTTACATGCGCAGCACCATGCGCTCAACATCTGAAGCCACAGGGCGCAATCCCAATATTGCAGAGGCAATGGTTGACCCCAGAATTTACATTGAAGGAATTAATGACTCCGGAAAAGTATTGACATTTACAGCCAAAGAAGCAATGGAGCATAATTTCTGCGAAGGAATGGGCGAAAATATTGATGAAGTTCTGAAACTTGCTCAGATTAAGGATTACAAAATCACACGATTTGAACCCACACGATTAGATAACATTATTGGATGGTTAATCAGCCCTGCTGTAAGCGGAGTTTTAATCATGCTGATTATCGGTGGGATATATTTTGAGATACAAGCTCCGGGCATTGGTCTAGCCGGATTAGCAGCTCTTGTAGGTGCGTTACTTTATTTTGCTCCGCTTTATTTAGAAGGCCTGGCAGCCAACTGGGAAATACTGGTATTCTTTATTGGACTTATTTTATTGGCAATTGAAATTTTTGCCTTACCCGGATTTGGAGTAGCCGGAATTTCAGGGATTATTCTGATGGTTTCATCACTGATGTTAAGTCTTGTTGGCAATGTAGGATTTGACTTTGACCCTGTAAGTGCTTCGCGCGCAACCGAAGCTGTTCTAATCGTTTTCACTGCACTTCTGATTGCGATCCCGCTTTCTGTTTTTCTTGGTTTTAAATTTCTGAACAGTAGTTTTTTCGGGCGACTGGCCTTAAACACCGTTCAGGAAAGTTCGCAAGGTTATACCTCAGTTGACGTTGTTGCCGGAAACAATCTTGTGGAAAAAACAGGAACCGCGTTTACCGTTTTGCGTCCTTCAGGAAAAATATCTATTGACGGAGAAATTTATGATGCAACTGCTTTAACAGGCTATATTGAAAAAGGTGAAGCTATTAAGGTGGTGAAATTTGAAACTGCGCAGGCAGTGGTTGTGAAAATATAATCTGAATTATTTTTTCAAATTATCCAGTTCGCGTTTCAGTTCTTTTTCAGAGCCTGCTACAAGTTGAGCAAGTCTTTCAAGTTTTGTTTTGAGTAAATCCTGATCACTGCTTTTTGCATCCGACAGTTCTATTTCATTCGCAATTTGAAGTGACTCGTTCATGCCCATCATCCCGAATGATGATTTTATTTTGTGAGCTGTACGCTTAAGTTTTTCAATGTCATGCTTTTTAAAACTGGCCTTCATTTCTTTCAACATCAGAGGTGTATTGCGCAAATAAATCTCAATCATTTCAGCCATAAATACATCATCGCCACCGGTAAGTTCTTTCAATGATTGCGTATTAACAAAAGAATCAGAATTATATATCTCACGGTCACTTACGTTATTTTCATTACCTGTCAGTGTTAGAATTTTATGCAATAATTCACCTTGCTTAAACGGTTTTGAGAGGTAATCGTTCATTCCTGCTTCAAAACATTTTTTGCGTTCTTCAACCAACGCATCTGCTGTCATTGCCATAATGGGAACCTGAGCTTTGTCTTTATCACGGTAGTTTCTTATTCTGCGTGTAGTTTCAAATCCATCCATTTCAGGCATCTGTACATCCATCAGGATAATACTGTAATCATTCTTCTTAAACAACTCAAATCCGGCTTTACCATTTGGAGCAATATCAAGACCAGCATTCCATTGTTTGCGAATAATTTTATCAACCAAACGTTGGTTCATTTCGTTGTCTTCGCACAACAGAATTTTGATTCCTTTAAGACTAACATCTTCAGCCGGTGCAATTGCTTTATTCATGAGCACAATATCTTCTTCACTTCCTTTTTCGAACTCAAGCGTAAAGCTGAATAATGTTCCTGTGCCTTCATTACTTTTCAGATTAAGGGTCCCTCCCATCAGTTTTACCAGTTGATCAACAATGGTAAGTCCCAGTCCGGTTCCACCGTATTTACGGGTTGTATCGCTGCTTGCCTGCGTAAAACTCTGAAAAACTATATCCAACTTATCCTTAGGAATTCCAATGCCTGTATCTTCCACTTTAAAATGAATAATGCAACGTTTTTCCGCTATACTTTTCAATTCAGCACTTACCTCAATCCAGCCTTTTGAAGTAAATTTCATGGCATTGCTTACCAGATTAATAAGCACCTGATCTAATCGCACCGCATCACCAATCAACGCTTGCGGGATTTTGTGGTCAATATTAAAAATGAGTTTTACGTTTTTCTGCTTTGCTTTCAGTGCAAATAAACTCTTCACTGTTTTAATCACTTCAGGAAAACTAAAGAGCGTATGTTCAATGTTAAGTTTCCCCGCTTCTATTTTTGAAAAATCAAGAATATCATTAATGATAACGGTAAGATTTTCTCCTGCCTGCCGAATAGCACTCACACTATCTTGCTGATCACTATTGAGTTTGCTGCGCATCAGCAATTCAGCAAAACCAATTATTGAATTCATTGGGGTGCGAATTTCATGACTCATGTTTGCGAGAAACTGCTCCTTTACTTTTGCCGATTGTTCGGCTATATTTTTTGCATGAACTAATCTAAACTCTGTTTTCTTTTTCTCAGTAATATCATTAACAATTTCAATATGCTTTCCTTTAAGTTCATTTTCTTCCTTAACGGGTGTATTGACAATTGATATCCAAAAAGGGTTTCCGTTTTTATGATAATTAAGTATCTCTATATAGAATGGTTCCTTTTCTTCTTGTTTTTTACGGGCATAGGCAATAGTTTCCATATTAGAGTTTGGCCCTAACATAAGTGAACTCGGTGTTTTTCCTATAATATCTTCTAATGTGTATCCGGTAATCCTTGTAAATCCGTCATTAACCCATTCCACAATGCCCTCTGAATTTGAAATAAGAACTCCGTTTTCTGTATTCTTTGCAACCAGTGAAAGCTTGTTGATTTCCTCGTTTTTCCTTTTCTCTTCCGTGATATCATGTCCAATTCCAAGAAAACCTGTTATTTCTTTATTCTCATTATAAAGTGAAGTGATGGAAAGTAAAACCGGAAAGCGGGAACCGTCTTTACGGATATATGTCCATTCTCGCTCATCTGGGAAACCGGTATGTTTGGTTTTAGCAACAAACGTTTCAAAACCAGGCTGTATATTCAACTTTAACTCACGGTTCAATTCTTCTGTTCTTCTGACTACTTCATTCTTGTCATGTATGGGCTGCGGGGTTAATTTACCAATCATATCAGCAGCAGAGTAGCCCAATAATTCTTCAGCGGTTTTATTAAAGGTCAGTATTATACCATTAGGATCGGTAGAAATAATGGAAAAGTTTGCACTGTCAAGAACCGCATTATTTAAAGCGTTGACTTTAATCAGATTGCTTTGCAGTTCTACCAGGGCTGTGAAATCTTTGGCAACGGCATATATCATCCCTGTTTGTGGGTCTGGTGCTGCAGTCCAGTCAAGAACCTTTAAAGAACCGTCTTTGCAATAATATCTGTTTCTGAAATTAATAGTGGGCTTACCTTGCGAAAGTGCTGCAACTTCATTCAGCGTTGCCTGCAAATCATCAGGATGAATAAATTCAAGAAATGGTTTTGAAATAAGTTCGTCACGGGTATAGCCTAAAACTTTCTCAAACGCAGGATTCAACTCTTTAAAATATCCATCCGTACCTGCTATGCAAAGCATATCAAACGAGAGCGAAAAAAATTTCTCGAACTCGGCAGAAAAATTGAGTTTGTTTTCTTTGGACTGAGGCATTCCTTTTTGCTGATTAACGCCCCTTTGGTTTTACAAAATATTCAGTCGTCTTACCAAACCATCTTTATTGGAGCGGCTTACAGGAATAAGCTTCTCATTCAATACAATGGTATTTTCTTCAATGGTATTGATTTTGTCAAGCCTTACAATATAGGAACGATGTACACGCATAAAATCGGCAGAAGGAAGTTTGCTTTCAATTGCTTTCATCGTTGAAAGCACAGTGTAGCGTGTTGTTTTGGTGTAAATATTTACGTAATCCGAAAAAGCTTCTATGTAATAGATATTAGGCAAGTCAAGTTTCACTAATTTAGAATCCTGTTTAATCAGAAGTGAATTACTTCCCTCGCTTTTAACGTTCTCGTAAATCTGACGAGCCTTCTCAACCGCTTTCATGTAACGTGCAAACTGAACAGGCTTTAACAGGTAATCAGTTACGTTATATTCAAATGCATCAACAGCATATTCCTTTTTAGAAGAAACAATAATAACCTGACAGGCGACTTCTACATTTTTTATAAATTCAATACCACTCATCTCCGGCATTTCAACATCCAGAAACATCAGATCAATCTGGTTGTCATGGATTACTTTCTGCGCCTCAACAGCATCTTTGCATTCTGCAACAAGATTAAGGAAATCACTACGCTCAACACATTTTCTCAAGGCTGCTCTTGAAAGTTCATCGTCATCAACAATTATACAGTTCATTTTGTGGTTATTTATTATTTAACAAAAATGCCGCTTCTGCGGCATTTCAATGGTTATTTTCCTACTCCTTCAACATTTAACTCAATGCACCAGTGACCAGCTACCCGATTATTGTACATATACAATTCAAATTTTACTTTAGGTCCTTTTTTTGCTTCATAACCTACTAGCTTTCTGAAGTTGGTATCTTCAAGATAGAGATCATTGGTTTTATCTTTGTCCATCATTTTCCATTCCGGACTTGCGGCAAAACATGCTTTAATTTTTTCTTTATAGCTTTCAAACTCCTGAACCAGTTTAGCTTCCGGAACATCACCTTTTACAGCACTTGTTGCTATCAACTCTTCATAAGCTGGATACTCCTGACTGTCGTTCAGATATCCTTTATCTTTTCCTAAATGTGCAGTTGACACAAAGAACGGACGTGCTTCTCCTGAAATTTGTTTTGATGTTGCTTCGCCACGCAAACCGGTAAACTGTGTATTTCCTGCATCAACAATTTTCTTGAGGTTAGTACACAAATCGTCCTGCGCTAAAGCAAAGGTAAAAACTGCAAATAATGAGAGTGTAGTTAAAATTATTTTCTTCATACTTTTCAGAATGGTTCTGTTTAGGGTTCACAAAAGTAAGTGTTTTATTGAAATAGATGTAATTTTTCTTGAACGAAACAAATACAAAGCCATAATTTGATACGCAGCCTATTTGTCTATATTTGCAGCCGCTTAAAAAAAGCATTTAAAAAAAGGATGGAAACTACCATGAAGAAAATACAAATGGTTGACTTGAAAACCCAGTATGAGCATATCAAAACTGAGGTAGATGCAGCCATTCAGAATGTGATTACTACTACTACATTCATCAACGGTCCGGAAGTAAAATCTTTTCAGGCTGAACTGGAGAAATACCTTGGCGTGAAGCACGTTATTCCGTGTGCCAACGGAACAGATGCATTGCAAATTGCCATGATGGCATTAAATCTTCAACCGGGCGATGAAGTGATTACCGCAAATTTCACTTATGTGGCAACTGCAGAAGTTATTGCATTATTGAAATTAACTCCGGTATTGGTAGAAGTAAATCCCGACACATTTACCATTGACCCTGCTGCAATTGAAAAGGCAATAACTTCAAAAACAAAAGCCATTGTTCCCGTTCATCTTTACGGACAGTGTGCCGACATGGAACCTATTATGGAAATTGCACGCAAACATAACCTCTTTGTGATTGAAGATGTGGCGCAGGCAATTGGTGCTGACTACACATTTAAAGATGGTAAAAAAGCAAAAGGCGGAACTATAGGAACAGTAGGATGCACTTCGTTTTTCCCTTCTAAAAACCTTGGTTGCTATGGCGATGGCGGTGCAATGTACACCAATGACGATAAACTTGCTGCACGTTTGCGCATTATTGCCAACCACGGACAATCTGTACAATATATTCATGATGATATTGGAGTAAACTCGCGCCTTGACAGTATACAGGCAGCAGTATTGAGAGTAAAACTCAAACACCTTGATGAATATGCTGCAGCCCGAAATAAAGTGGCTGACTATTATGATAAAGCATTTGCAAATAATCCTAAAATAAAAACACCAGCACGTGCTAAAAACTCAACCCATGTTTTTCATCAATACACATTGGTGTTAAATGGTGTTGACCGCACACAACTGAAAGAATTCTTAGCTAGCAAAGATATTCCTGCAATGATTTATTATCCAAAGCCATTGCATCATCAGAAGGCGTATGCAAATTCTGCATTTAAAGATTCAGATTTCCAAACAACTATTCACTTATGTAAAAACGTAATCTCATTACCAATGCATACAGAGATGGATAACGAAACACTTTCTTATATCACTGAAAACGTTTTGAAATTTGTAAATAAATCATAGAACTGTCACCCTGAGCGTAGTCGAAGGGCTATGATAATTGATGCTTCGACTTCGCTCAGTATGACATACTCAAATTAAATCATTGACAAATTAATTAAAGATGAACATAGCAGTTGTAGGAACAGGATACGTTGGATTGGTTACCGGAACTTGTTTTGCCGAAACGGGAAACAATGTTATCTGCGTAGACATTGATGTAGAGAAAGTACGCAAGATGCAGGACGGCATTGTGCCGATTTATGAACCGCACCTAGATGTGATTTTTGAGCGCAACATCAAACAAGGTCGTTTAGCTTTCACTACCAATCTTGCTGAAGCCATTGAAAATGCAAAAGTGATTTTCCTTGCGCTGCCAACACCTCCGGGCGAAGATGGCTCTGCCGACCTCTCTTATATTTTAGGTGTGGCGGATGATTTAGGCAAGCTCATTAAAGATTACAAAGTTATTGTTGACAAGAGCACCGTACCCGTTGGAACTGCCGAGAAAGTTCGCGTGGCGATTGCAAAGAACGCTAAAGTTGAATTCGATGTGGTAAGCAATCCCGAATTTTTGCGTGAGGGTTTTGCAGTAGATGATTTTATGAAACCCGACCGCGTTGTTATCGGAACAAGTTCAGAGAAAGCAAAACACATTATGGGTGATTTATTCAAGCCGTATGTGCGCCAGGGAAATCCGGTGATATTTATGGACGAGAAAAGTGCGGAGCTTACTAAATACGCTGCCAACGCTTTTCTTGCAACAAAAATTACCTTCATGAACGAGATTGCAAATCTTTGCGAACTGTTAGGCGCTGATGTAGATAAAGTGCGCATAGGCATTGGCTCTGACGACCGCATCGGAAAACGTTTTCTTTTTCCGGGCATTGGTTATGGCGGAAGCTGTTTCCCGAAAGATGTGCAGGCCATTGCAAAATCGGCAAGTGATGTGGGCTACAACTTTGCCCTGTTGCAAGCGGTGATGGAAGTAAACGAGAAACAGAAAACCATTATCGTTCCTAAAATTCTGGAATACTTTGGTGGTTCGTTAAAAGGAAAAAAGATTGCCCTATGGGGATTGGCCTTCAAGCCCGATACCGATGATATCAGGGAGGCACCCGCTCTTTATATTATAGAAGAATTGCTGAAAGCCGGTGCGGAAGTAACGGCTTTTGACCCCGAAGCAATGAACAACGTAAAGAAGCTGTTGGGAACAAAAATAAACTTCACCGAAAATCATTACGATGCGCTTAACAATGCCGATGCCTTGGTGATAGCAACGGAGTGGAGCCTTTTCCGCAATCCTGATTTTGATAAAATTACTGCAACGTTGAAGAACAAAGTAATTTTTGACGGACGCAATTTATACGACAATCAAAGCATGAAAGAACTTGGTTTCACCTATTACAGCATAGGACGCGAAGCCGTAAATACCCCTGTAAATGTCTGAAAGAAAAAGAGTACTCATTACGGGAGCCGCAGGCTTCCTTGGTTCACACCTGTGCGACCGGTTTATTAAAGAAGGATACCATGTTATAGGCATGGACAACCTGATTACCGGAAGCCTCAGCAATATTGAGCACCTGTTCAAGCTCGAGCAGTTTGAGTTCTATCATCATGATGTTTCTAAGTTTGTGTTTGTGCCTGGCAAGCTGGATTACATTCTGCACTTTGCTTCGCCTGCCAGCCCTATTGACTATTTAAAAATTCCTATCCAAACGCTGAAAGTAGGTTCACTTGGAACCCACAACCTGCTTGGTTTAGCTCGCGCAAAAAATGCAAGGATGCTCATTGCTTCTACATCAGAAGTATATGGCGACCCGAACGTACATCCTCAGAATGAGGATTACTGGGGCAATGTAAATCCTATTGGTCCGCGCGGTGTTTATGATGAGGCTAAGCGTTTTCAGGAAGCGATTACGATGGCTTACCACACCTATCACCAATTGGAGACACGCATTATCCGCATCTTTAATACCTACGGACCAAGAATGAGATTAGATGACGGTCGTGCTCTGCCTGCCTTTATGGGTCAAGCGCTTCGCGGACAAGACATCACCGTTTTTGGTGACGGCAGTCAAACCCGTTCATTCTGTTATGTAGATGATCTGGTGGAAGGCATTTACCGCCTGCTGCTAAGTGATTATGCTAACCCTGTGAACATAGGTAACCCCGATGAAATTACCATCAAACAATTTGCTGAAGAAATTATTGCGCTTACAGGCACCAAACAAAAAATAATCTACAATCCACTTCCAACTGACGACCCTAAACAGCGCAGACCCGATATTACCCGTGCTAAAGAATTGCTGGGCTGGGAACCAAAAGTGCAGCGCAAAGAAGGATTGAAGATTACGTTTGATTATTTTAAGAATTTGCCGGAGTTTAAATAGTAAGAACTGAAAATTTACAACTAAGAAAGGCGCAATAGCGCCTTTCTTAGTTTAGCTGTTATTTCATTTTATATATCAACAGATAAACAAGGCTAATTGACGAAAATAATCGGTGGAAAACATTTATTGTAAATCTGTGTTTTATCATTTACGTTTGCACATACTATTTTAAAAACCACAATGAAGAAATTTTACATCGCACTCATCCTTCTCACCTGCTCAACTCTAACCTCACTCACCTCTTCAGCACAACAAGCCCCCTGCGCCACCGTTAAGGTTAGTCAGGCACTGGAAGCAATTGATGCTACCTATGCCCGCGAACGCGAAGACATGATTGCAGGCCGCGAACAACGTATTCAGAATTATTTAAACAACCGCGAAACGCAGGTGTTGAGAAAAATATCGGTGGTAGTGCACGTTGTTTACAATGGCAGTGCAGAGAATGTTTCCGATGCATTGATTGCTGATATGATTCAAACGCTAAATGAAGACTTCCGCAGACAAAATGCAGATGCTTCTTCTACTCGTTCTATTTTTCAGTCGGTTGCCACCGATGCGCAGATTGAATTTTGTTTAGACCAAACCATACGCGTAGCAACCATCGAAGATTGCTACAGTACCTCCACCGAAACCAACAAAATGAAATACAACAATCAGGGTGGCTCCAATGCCGTTGACCCTGCCCATTTTCTCAACATCTGGATAGTGGACATTTGCGGAGGCACCAACTCCGGTACTGCGGGCTATGCATATCTTCCTACATTCGGAATGGTAGGTTCAGCTAATGATGGTCTTGTGCTGGATTACAGTTTAGGAATGGGAAGCGGAAGCAGAACAGCAACCCATGAAATAGGACACTACTTTAACCTCTGCCACACCTGGAGTTGTGATGATAGCCCCGGCTGTTCTAACGATGATGGATTTTCTGACACTCCACAATCATATCAGGAAAACTACAACACCTTTTCTAATTGTTTTGATCCTAACGTAAATAGCTGCACCAGTGGAAATCCTGATCTTCCTGACCAAACCGAAAACTTTATGGACTATGCTGCCTGCCCTAACATGTTTACTATACAACAAGCAGCTGAAATGAATTCTATTCTCAGCAACGAGCGTTCTGATTTATTGGCATCAACCGGTTGCAGTTCGCAATCAGGTGGCGCACCAGTAGCTGATTTTGTGGGCAACCCAACATCAGGCACACCAGGAACTAATGTTCAGTTCACCGACCTCAGCACCAATACACCTACCTCATGGGCATGGAATTTTGGCGACCCGGGAAGCGGTGGTTTAAACACATCTACATCACAAAACCCGGCACACACTTACGCTAACGTAGGATTGTACACTGTTACGCTTACCGCCACCAACGGCACCGGCAGCGATGGAGAAACTAAAACCAATTACATCAACATCAGCACAGGAGGTGGAGGAACAGGACTTTGCGATACCATCTGGAATCCTTCTTTTGCTGACCCTGCTAACGAATGGACACTGATAGGTTCTGTTGGCGGTGGTTATGTAAGCGGAACTAATGGTTACGGTGATCTTGCAAAAGCGCAGGCCTATACTCCTGTTAATTCTACTTCTTATATTTCTGATATTATTGTAATGTTCGGTGATATAATCACCACTTCGGGCGACCCCAACTCACGTGTAGCTTTTGTTATTTACGATATGGACGGACCGGGAACCACAACAGGAGGAACTGTTACCACCGCACCGGGAAATATATTGGTAGCAGGCAGCGTTGCCGTTACCCAACTGATTACAAGCGGACCAATGCTGATTGGTATGCCAAGCACCGTTACCGTTACAGGACCTTATGCAGTAGGTGTTGACTTCAGTTTATTAAGCCCAGGCGATTCAGTAGCTGTTGTTTCAACGTCAGATGGTGATGCCGGAAATTCTGAACGGTCATGGGAACAATTATCGGATGGTTCATGGATTACATTGCTAGAATCATGGCCGTTGGATATTGACTTTACCCTTGTTCCTATTGAGTGTGACCAACTGCCCGTTGGCATTGAAACCAAAGTGGAAGCCAATGAGTTTTACATTTTCCCGAACCCGGCAAACAATGTATTGAATGTAGTTTCGGGTTCTGACCTGAACAATACATCTGTATTATCTGTTATTGATATTTCGGGACAAGTAATTTCAGAAACAACTTTAACCAATAAGCAATCGGCAATTGATGTATCGCAACTGGCAGCAGGAATTTATTTTGCAAAACTTACAACCGACTCAAAAACAAACACTCTGAAATTTATTATCGCAGAAAAATAAGCGTCACACTGAACTTGTTTCAGTGTCTCATCAGGAGATGCCGAAACACCATCATAAATATGAATAAACATTCTAAGTTCATTACAGCCCTTGCAGTTATCTGCACGGGCTTTTTTTATTCTTCGTTTGCACAAATCAGCAGCGGAGGACAGCCTTTAAGTTTAAACGCTGAAAACAATTTAAGCCTGAATGATATTCCCGAAGAAAGCATTGCAGCGCTTGATTTAGGAAGGCTTGCCGATGAAGATTACGAGAATGAGATGGCAGGCAAATTGCCCCGCTTTGCCAAACTGATAGAAGCAAATTTCAACCTCACTAATTCAGGCAGCTGGAAAACACAGCCCAATGGCGAACGTGTTTGGCGACTGAAAATAATTACCGATGATGCGCTTGCCACTTCACTTTACTACAACAATTTTCACCTGCCTGCAGGAAGTAAACTCTATATCTGGAACGAAACAGGAACACAGGTACTTGGTGCTTTTACCGAATTCAACAATCACGAAAGCGGCAAGTTTGCAACAGAATTAATCTATGGCGAAACCTGCTACCTTGAATATACAGAACCTGCTTCGCAGGCGGGGCAAGGTGTAATCAACATATCGCATGTGGCGTATGCCTACCGTTATGTGGAAGTGGAAGGCGAACAACGTGGTGGTGATTTCTGCGAGGTAGATATCAACTGCTCACCCGAAGGCACCAACTGGCAGGACGAGAAAAAAGGTGTAGTGCTTATGCAGGTAGTGGATGGCGGCAGCGCAGGATGGTGCAGCGCATCGGTGGTAAACAACACCAGCTTGAATTGTGTGCCCTATGTTCTGTCTGCGTTTCACTGCGGTGAAGGTTCATCAACATCAGATTTTACACAGTATATCTTTTATTTCAATTACGAACGTCCGGGTTGCGGAACAGGCACTGCCTCTAGCAGCCAGAGTATGACGGGCTGCACAAAAAGAGCAGACAGTAACGATGGTGGCGGGTCTTCGGGCTCTGACTTTATGTTGTTGCAATTAACCAATACTATACCTACCAACTACAATGCGTATTACAACGGTTGGAATGCCAACAATACAGCAAGCGCAAGCGGTGTAAGCATTCATCATCCGGCAGGAGGAAGAAAAAAAGTTTCTACCTACACACAAGCGCTTGTAAGCGCTGCTTACGGGGTAGCCAATACGCACTGGCGCGTAGTATGGGCAGCAACAACCAACGGACATGGTGTTACTGAAGGTGGTTCATCAGGCTCGCCTATCTTCAACAGCAGCGGACAAATTGTAGGAACATTAACAGGTGGTGGTTCTTTCTGCAATGCAACTACCAGTCCTGATTATTATGGAAAAGTATCTTACCACTGGACCAATAACCCCAATACAGCCGGACAAAAACTGAAAGTATGGCTTGACCCGGGAAACACAGGCGCATTAACACTGAGCGGAACGTATGCACCTTGTCAGCAAGTGCCTTCATTAGATGCAGGTATATCAGCCATTGTTAACCCTTCGGGCAGTTCATGTGCTACAAGTATCACTCCTGTTGTAACGCTTAAAAACTTTGGTTCTACCACACTAACTGCTGTTACCATTACAACTACTGTGGATGGCGGTGCTTCTGTTAATTATTCATGGACAGGTTCATTAGCTACCAATGCTACTGCAAACGTTACACTTCCTGTAAGAACAGTAACTGCAGGGGCGCATACGTTTAATGCAACTACTGCATCGCCTAACGGTGGGGCTGATGCGAATAATACAAACAACGCATCTTCTTCTTCTTTCACGGTAACAGTTGCCAACAACACAGCTTACCTTATTTTAAATACCGACAACAGCGGCAGCCAGACCACCTGGCAAATACGCGATGGAAGCAACACCGTAGTGGCGAGCGGTGGCTCTTATGGCAACAACCAGCAATATGTAAGTGAAATTTGTTTGAACACGGGTTGCTACACCTTCACTATTTATGATTCGGGCAATAACGGCATTTGCTGCAACAACGGAACAGGCTCTTATTCTTTAGGCGATTCCGAAGGCATTGACCTTATCACTGGCGGCAGCTTTACAGCCAGCGAAAGCACAGCTTTTTGCCTGTACGCTGCCGGCACCTGCGACACCATTGTGCAAACCAATTTTGCCAACGGAACTCCGGTTATTTATGGTGCTACTTCAGGCTACATTAGCGGCTCTAACAATTATGGCGATAAAGAAAAAGCGCAGGTGTTTGATGTTACCTCACCCGTATATGTGCAGGATGTTATTGTGTGGTTTGGCGCCAAAGAATATGTTTCAGGAAATGCCAACAGTAAAGTAACGGTGAACCTGCGTCAGGCAAACGGAACAGGAACAGCAACTACCGGAACGGTGAACACAGCACCGGGTGCGCTGCTTGCCACCAAAGATTTATTGATTACACGCATTGACACTTCAGGCTTCTTCAATAAAATTTCGTTTACATCGCCTGTGCTGATAAGCGCTGATTATGCAGTAGGCGTGAACTTTACCACTCTCGGAACTAATGATCAGGTGGGTATTGTTTCATCTACCGATGGTGATGCCAACAACACACAGCTTGCCTGGGAAATGTGGAGCGATAATACCTGGCACAGCATGCTCAGTGCATGGACAACGGCTATTGATGGCAACCTTGATCTGGGTATTTTCCCGATTGAATGCCCTAACCTTGTTACGGGTGTTGAAGAGGCAGAAACTGATTTCTTGTTGTTTCCAAATCCTGCAACGGATGAGGTGACTGTGTTTATAGGGGAACAATATCGAATGTCGAATATTGAATGTAGAATATTGAACACAGCCGGGCAATTGGTTTATCAGCACTCATTGAACAGTCAGCAATCAACTATTGATGTTTCCAACCTTGCAAGTGGTGTATATTTTGTGCAGGTTGTTATTGATGGAAAGGTGAGTACCAAAAAAGCAATAGTGGCAAAATAGAATTTAATAAAATACATGAATAATAAATCCTGTTCAAAACAACGGGGTTTGTTATTTATTTAAGAATCATTTCAGCAGCTTCTTTCCCACTCAATGTTCCAAGCGCAACTCCCATTCCGCCCATGCGCACCGCGCAATAAATATTGGAGGCAACTTGTTTAAGAATGGTGTTCTTCTCTGCTCCTACGCCCATAATTCCGCTCCAGCGTTGTTCAATTTTACAAGTTCTTCCTGGAATTATAACAGTGTTCAGAATTTCTTCCAATCGTTGCTGCACTTTTTCAGTTAAACCAAACTCAGTTGTTTGTTCTGTTTTGAAATCAAGGTTGCGCCCGCCACCAAAGAGTATGCGATTACCAACATTGCGGAAATAGTAATAACCTTTATCGTAATGGAAAACTCCGTTCAGTTTTAAATCCTCAATCGGCTCTGTAATCAACACTTGAGCGCGAGCAGGTTTTACATCTAATTCAGGCAGCAACTGTTTAGCAAAACCATTAGTAGCTGCAAGTATTTTTTTCGTTTTCAGTTCAAGATTAGTATTACAGCTTAGCACAACTTCACTTGTTGTTGACACAAATCCGTTAACTTCAATTCCGTTCAGAATAGTTACTCCTATCGATTGAACTTTTCTCAAAAGCTCAGCCATCATTTTACCTGTATTTACTTGCCCTTCTGCCGTGCTTTCAATCATGTGCTCAACGTTTGAGAAACCAAACGAAGCAATCTTTTCATCTGATTTGCGAAAACAGTTTTCTATTCCTGTGGTTTTAAAAACCTGTTCGTTCAGAGAATCTAATTTGCTTGCACACTCTTCGTAAAGAGCAGCATCTTCTTTTCCGAAAATTTCAAATCCTCCGGTTTGAAGAAACCCGATGTTTGTATCGCCAAGATTTTCGCGCAGCAACTTTAGTCCCTGAAAACGTTTGCCAACCAATGAGAAAACTTTTTCTTCAGAATTAGTTTTCAAATCATCCAACAATTCTGATGGACTTCCGAAACAGGCAAAACCTGCATTCTTAGTGCTTGCTCCACTTGGCAGCATTCCGCGTTCAAGAATTACAACCTTTAATTGCGGGTTATTTCTTTTAAGATAATATGCTGTAGAAAGTCCGACAATACCGCTACCGATAATACAGACATCAATGTTGTTAAAGAAAGTTTCGTTTTCCCAGAAGCTCCAGTTCATGGGATAGAAATTAATTCAACATGAATGGAACTGCTAACTCAAACTCCGGTATTTCAACACGTAGTTTTTTATTGTCGGGAACACGTACCATGTTGTAATAACCACTCATTCTGCCTATTGTTGTTTTCAGATTACAGGCCGATTCATAGTTATAATATTCACCTGGATGCAGAATGGGTTGTTTGCCAACAACACCTTCGCCATCAACTGTTGTGAGTTCTCCATTGGAATCAAAAATATCCCAATGACGACTTAAAAGCTGCACAGGAAAATCATTTGTGTTTTCGATAGTGATTTTATAAGTAAAAACGAAGTTGCCGCTGTCCACATCAGAATAGCGCTCTTCGTAGCCTGTTTCTACTGTTATTCTTACTCCGTCTGTTATCTGATTAACCATGTTGTTAGTTTTGAACGATGCAAGTATAGTGATTCAATTATATGAACGTAAAAATTCTCAAACAATTTTATTCATAAAATTAAGTTTCCACCAATAACTTATTCTGCAAAAAATTTAAAAATCGCGCAAAGAATTCAACGACTTTGCAGCAATAACACGGTCATAATATTGTCCGGCTTCACGGTGATAAATAAACAGTGTATAATTCTGTCCTGCCTGAGCGTGTGTGCCTTCTATAATACTTTCGTCAGCAATTCCGAGGCTATCATTTTGAGGAAGAAAAACATACTCGTAATCATACCAGCCTTGTTTTAAGAATGCATTGGTTTCGTACTGTTTCTCTTCTGTATTATAAGTCATTTTAAATTCGGGCTTGCATTGCCAGTCACTCAATGCCCCGAAAACATATAAAGAGCCAGGTTGTGAAATTTTATCACTTTTCAAGCGAAAAAAGATGCGAGCATAGTCAGGCTCTACATCATCATCATTGGCTTCCTGCATACTGATGTAGTATTGTCCGTTAATATCTGCCATGCTTTGATAGCGTAAGGAACTGCGTCTTTCATCCGGAAAAAGATAAACACTATAGCCATTGTATTCCGTTTCAAGATTTTGAATTCTGTCGCTGAGAAAACGAATACTGCGAAAATCAAAATGTCTGAATTCATTTCCTGCCATAAATGTATTCTTGTCTTCATAATCATAAATCAAAAGATGATCCTGAACAAACAAAGGCTGCAAACCTATGCAGGCATTATCCCATCTGCCGTTTTGCGTAATTGCAATTTTCACATCCGTAAAAGCATTGTCAATTTTAAATCCTTTGGTGTTAATGGAAAAATCAATTTCATGACGATACCTGCTGTCGCTTAAAATTGTTGCTTTTTTTACATGTGCATCAATGCCAACTAAGTTTTCATACACTACAAATCGCCTTGTGAGAACAATGTTTTCTTTATCAAAATCTTCATAAACCATTAGCAGGTAATTTCCCGACTTGGTGATTTTAGTGTTTTCATTAGGAACAACGCAGGCATAGTGCGTATAGTCCTGCAACGTATTAAGTGAATAAGCATAAGAGTTCAACGGATTTTCCCAGAAACCACTGATATATTGAGCTGTGCTTAGATTAGAAGGCGTCCAATCAGCATTGCATTGAACAACTCCATACGTGTAATTTTTATAACCTCCATCAAGATCATCAAAATCCAGTCGCACTACTTCTTCACTATTCAAGGCTATAAAAGGGTACGAAAGCTTCTCGTTGTTATTCTCAAGCAATACGCTTTTAATGTTTTCTTTGTAAATATAATTCTCGTAGCGAAGCTGGCTGTCAGAAAAATAGTCGTCTTCATCTTGCGCAAGAGTGCATATACTCATAGCAAAAATGGAAAGAAGAATAAGTGTGAACGTTTTCAAATCAGTAATTTCTGTTTTTATAGGGTGAGCAAAGATAATCCTTACTTTTGCAACCCATTGAAAGCATATAACAAACATATCGCCTTATTTCTGTTAGCAGTTCTTTCGGCATTTATCGTGCCTAAAGAACTGGTGCATGCTTTTTATGGTCATACCGATACGGTTCACGCATTTCATCAATCAGACAGCGATGCGCCTGTAATAGAAAATGAACACGAACACTGTGAGATACTCAACTTCAATATCCCTCTTTACTTTCACAGTTTAAATTTCTTCACAGCACCTGAAGTTATTTTCAGTGCTCAACCCATTCAACAGGTTAACGAGGTTTACTTTGCCTCGCACATTGGGCTTTCTTCCTTAAGAGCACCGCCCATTTGCTGATTCTACTTCCTGCTTTGTTCCGATAGTTTTCGGAATCCTTTTTTTATTCATTTAATTTTCATCTGATGTTGTTCCGATATTTTTCGTTTTACGTGTTCGTTTGTTTTGTGGCAACTATTAATGTGGCTGCACAAAATGTTACGCCCTGCAATTCCACCCTTTCGGGAAAGGTAATTGATGAGCATAACGAAGAGCCGCTTCTGTATGCTGATATTTATATTAAAGAATTGCAAAAAGGAGCAGTTTCAGACACGCTGGGCAATTACATCATCCGAAATTTATGTAATGGAACTTATACGGCAGTTTGCTCGCATATAGGTTGCGAAAAAGTGGAGCAAATAATAAACGTGAAAGGAAATACCGTTGTTAATTTTTATCCCGAACACCATCACGAGTTATTGAATGAAGTGGATATTACTGAGCGCAGGGTAAGCCTTGTTACAACTCAAACAATCAACAGTATCAGTGGAAAAGAACTGGAAGCAACGCGCGGGAAAACGCTTGGCGAATCACTGAAAGGAATAGTTGGGGTCAACAGTTTGCAAACAGGAACCTCTATTTCAAAACCCATCATTCACGGGATGCACAGTAACCGCATTCTTATTCTCAATAACGGAATAAGGCAGGAAGGTCAGCAGTGGGGCAGCGAACACGCACCCGAAATTGACCCCTTTATAGCGGGAAAACTAACCGTTGTAAAAGGAGCAAACACCGTTCAGTATGGTTCAGATGCAATCGGAGGAGTGATTTTGGTAGAACCCTCACCCATACGCGACAGTACAGGCATAGGCGGAGAAGTGAACTTGGTGGGATTTTCAAACGGAAGGCAAGGTATTTTGTCTGCAATTGTGGAAGGAAGGTTTAAAAAAAATTCTTCTTTTGCTTGGAGGATTCAGGGAACAGGAAAAGAAGCGGGCAACACAGAAACCCCCAACTATTTTATGAAAAACACAGGAGTGAAGGAACTGAATTTCTCAGGAGCCGCAGAATACAAACGTGCAAATTTTGGAATCGAATTATTTTATAGTCGCTTCAACACCACGCTTGGTATCTTTTCTGCTTCACACATTGGTAACCTTACCGATTTGCAAATAGCGTTTGAAAGTTCCGTGCCATTAGAAACTTCTGGTTTTACTTATAAGATAGCTCGTCCATCCCAGCACATTAAGCACGATTTACTCAAAGCAAAAGCATATTTATACACAGGCAATTCAGGTAAACTAAGTCTTGTTTTCGCCCGTCAGTATAATCTGCGCTATGAGTATGACAAGCACCAGCCGCTTAATGATTCGCTTGCAGGGCTTAACAAACCTGCGTTGCTTTTCAGGATAACCACTTATACAACTGACCTGATTTGGGAACATCATTACGCCAAAAGCATTTCAGGAACAGTTGGCATCAGTGGAATTACACAAGGCAATGAGTATGAAGGAAGGTTTTTTATTCCCAATTTCAGAAATTACGGGGGCGGAGTTTTCATGATTGAACGATGGAAGAGGAACAAGTTGGAACTGGAAGCAGGTCTGCGATACGATTATAAGTGGATGCGCATTTACAAGTGGGAAAACAATGTAATTATTACACCTCAATTTCAATTCAGTAATTTTTCGGCTACACTCGGAGCAATTTATAAATTCAGTTCCAAGCTCAATCTGAGTGTGAATGCTGCAACAGCGTGGCGACCGCCTGCCGTAAATGAACTGTTCAGCGATGGCTTACACCACGGTGCTGCTTCAGTTGAAGTTGGCGACAGAACACTTACCCATGAACGCGCTTACAATTTTATCGCAACACTCAACTTAAACGGAACAAAAAAGTTCAACGGTGAGTTGAGCTTTTATTACAATTTCATTAATGACTATATCTATCTCGCACCTGTGCGACCTGCAACGCTTACTATAAAAGGAGCGTTCCCAACTTTCCATTACAAACAAACCGATGCAACTTTTAAAGGAGTGGACGCAGGTTTCACTTGGAATGTCGTTAAAGGAGTATCGCTCATTTCAAAGGAATCAATTATCAGAGCAAGAAATAGTTCTGCTGATGAATTCCTTGTGTTGATGCCAGCAGATAGATTTGAAAACACGCTCAAGTATACTTTCGCTGATGGAAAAGCATTTAAAGAAAGTTACATTTCCATCACTATGCTCAATGTTTTAAAACAATGGAGAGTTCCTGCAAACAGCGATTATGTTGCCCCTCCAGATGGTTACACACTTTTGGGCATGGATGCCTCAACTGTTTTCCCTTTAGGTAAACAAAAGCTGAATGTAGGAATTGGAGTAAACAACCTGTTGAATAGGGTTTACAGAGATTACCTGAATCGTTTCCGTTACTATTCCGATGAAGCGGGAATCAACTTTTCAATCCGACTTAAATATTCATTTTAAAATTCAATTAACAACTAAAAAACTAAAACAAAATGAACTATTCTCACGAATTCCCAAAAAAAAACTTACTCGTAATGAGTAAAACAAAAAAAACAATAATTACAAAAATGCTTTTCGCATTTATTTTTCTGGCAGGAGCAATATCGGGTTGTAAAGAAGAAACCCCACCACCTGTAAATGAAGAAGAACTAATCACAACGATGACACTTACTTTTACCGACAGTGCCAATTCATCTAATGTGATTACAGCAACTTTCCGCGATGCTGACGGTGACGGAGGAAATGCCCCAACACAGTTTGACACTATTAAGCTGGCAGCAGGTAAAACCTATTTCACCGAAATTACGCTGTTGGATGAAAGTAAAACACCTGCTGAGAATATTTCAGATGAAGTGCTGGAAGAAGCAAACGACCACCATTTCTTTTTTAATCCTACGGGTGCAACTGTTACCGTTACTTATGAGGATTTAGACACCAACTCACCGCCCTTACCAGTTGGTTTAAGCACCAGATGGGTAACAGGCACTGCTTCCAACGGAACAACGCAGGTTATTCTCAAACATCAGCCGGGAGCTAAAGACGGAACCGAAGCACCGGGCGAAACCGATGTGGATGTTACGTTTGTAACTGAAGTTCAATAAGAGTTTCAGCCACGGATTAAATGAATTTTCACAAAGTAATTAGTGCTAATTCATTTAATTCGTGGCTATTTTTTAGAACTTTGTAGCTAATGGCAAAGCAATCTCTTTTTCTTTTTATAGTAGCACTTCTATTTGCTTCGTGCAGCAAAACGGATACTACCAAACCAACAGCTGAATTACTTTCCCCCGCTGATGCCGATACGTTTTTTATCAAGGATACTATTCTGTTTCGTGCGGCATTCAGTGATAACGAAGAGCTGAACCAGTACCACATGGAAATGAAAAATGATTTCACGGAAATTGCCGACTCGCTGCCGGCATGGAAGTTTGTTTTTGTAGATGTCCTGACAGGAACACAAGATACGGTTAGCAGAGAATTGATAATTCCCGACACCATTTACAGCGGTAATTATCTGCTTATTCTAAAATGTACAGATGCTGACGGAAACGAGGCCGCTGCTGATACTGCGCGAATAGTAATTGAGTAGCGTTAATTACTTTTCCTAAAAACCATTCTTACAAAGTAGGTGTCGAAATTCAAAACCATTTCCAATCCTATGTCCATTCGGTCAGAATCTGTTTTATAGCGAACGTTATAGAAACCGAAGTATTTATCTTTTTCACCTCTTCTTAACCCCTGAAAATCTTCTGTTACAAACCATGTTTGAGGTCTACACGGAGCAAGTTCTTTTTTGATTTTTTCAAACGTTAAAAGAGCTTCCTCAAAATCCTGTGTTTTAATGAAAATCTGTTCACACTTTACGTGGTTATCTGCTGTCTGAAGAGTTGCTTTTGATGCGCCCGGAAGTTTTTCGGTGCACTCATTTACTTTATAAACCAATTCGTTTAAAAATTTGCCCTTCAAATCCTGGAAATTATTTTTCATACATAATGAAATCTTGTTAAAAGAAGAGCAGAATGCAGTAGAATTATACTTTGCTACTGTATTAATAATTACTTCACGCTCCTTTCCTTCCTTTGAAGCTAAATTTAAACTGTTGTCCTCTTCAGAGCTCAAAACATGTCCATAAGTTACAGGATAATCAAACCACTTGTACATATTTTTTCCATTCACATTCAGCTTGGCGGTGCTTGTTCCATGTATATCAGTGGACATGCTAAGTGGAATAATATCCTGTGATTGCGAGGAAAGCTGCGCCAAAGCAGAAGAAGTGCTCAGTAAAAATAAGACAAAAATAAAAATATGGAAAACCTTATATTTCATTTCTAAATCAGAAATTTGAAGTAAATATAAAACAGTTTGGACTAAAACAAGATTAAAGATTATTATTTTCTGTTGAAATAGTATTTTTGAATAACAAATCAATCATCAAGCCAAAATTCATGAAAACAAAATCGTTCCAACAAAAAGTAATTTTTAAAGCATCACCCGAAGATGTATATAATGCTTTAATGGATTCAAAAACACATTCAGCATTTACAGGCAGTAAAGCTGTGATAGGCAAAAAAGTGGGCGATCAATTTTCTGCTTACGAGGGTTACATCACCGGGGAAAACATAGAACTCGTTCCCGGAAAAAAAATTGCGCAAACATGGAAAACCACTGATGAAGGTTGGCCTGGAGAGCACTTTTCAACCATAGAATTTATTTTCAAAAAAACGAAAGAAGGAACCGAATTACAATTCACTCATACCGATATTCCGGCAACCGTGAAAGCTGATTACGCACAAGGTTGGGAAGATTATTACTGGCAGCCGATGAAGGCATTGCTGGAAAAGTAATTTTTACCGCAGGACGCAAAGGCGCAAAGATTTCTCTGTTCCCTCTCCTTTGGAGAGGGTTAGGGTGAGGCTTTTTAATACTTTTGCCGCCCATGCGAGCAAAAAAGAAAGATTTACCCATCATGGAAAAGGTTTCCATAACCGAAGCTGCTGCTGAAGGCAAAGCTTTAGCAAGAGTGGAAAACATGGTAGTGTTTGTTGACAATGCAGTTCCCGGTGATATAGCTGATTTACAAGTAACGCGCAAAAAAAGCAATTACCGTGAAGCGCGCGCCATTCATTTTCATTTGCTGTCAGATAAGCGAACAGAACCTGCCTGTAGTCATTTCGGAATTTGCGGTGGCTGCAAATGGCAGAACATGAAATATAAACACCAACTCTTTTACAAACAAAAACAAGTAAAAGACAATCTGGAAAGACTTGCCAAAGTTCCTCTTCCCGAAATACTTACAATCCTTGGATCTGAAAACGAATACTACTACCGCAATAAGTTAGAGTTCACTTTTTCGCATCGCGGTTGGATGACAGAAGAAGAAATAAAATCAGGTGAAAATTTCGGAGACCGCCCTGCACTTGGTTTTCACATTCCGGGAATGTTTGATAAAATTCTGGACATAAAGAAATGCTTTCTGCAACCTGAACCTTCCAATGCTGTTCGTGATGCTGTGAAAAAATATGCTGTAGAAAATGGATTGGA
>CAMAVO010000005.1 GCA_945861685.1 Chitinophaga pinensis
GCATCGCCCATTTCTTCTACTTTTCCTTTGTTCATTACAACCATGCGGTCGCTCATGAATTTCACTACCGACAAATCGTGTGAGATGAAAATATAAGTGAAATGGAAATCGCGTTTTAATTCATTGAGCAAGTTGAGAACCTGAGCCTGAATAGAAACATCCAACGCAGAAACCGACTCATCGCAAATGATGAATTGCGGACTTAATGCCAGCGCACGTGCAATGCAAATACGCTGACGCTGACCGCCCGAAAACTCGTGCGGGTAGCGGTAAAAATGTTTTTCTTCCATGTTCACACGCTTCAGCAATTCCAGCACTTTGCCTTTTCGTTCTTTATCGTTTGCTAAAATTTTATGAACCTGCATGGGCTCCATAATGGCCTCACCAATGGTGATACGCGGATTGAGTGATGAATACGGATCCTGAAAAATAATCTGCAAGTCCTTGCGCACTGCACGCATATCATCATTATTCAGCTGCACTAAATTTTTTCCTTTGAAAATAATATCGCCTGCGGTGGGTTCTATCAAACGCAGAATGGTTCTTCCCAACGTTGTTTTTCCACAGCCGCTTTCGCCTACTAGTCCAAGGGTT
Organism: Chitinophaga pinensis; assembly: GCA_945861685.1. Lineage (GTDB taxonomy): Bacteria > Bacteroidota > Bacteroidia > SXHM01 > SXHM01 > SXHM01. Next base: position 595 of record CAMAVO010000005.1, read on the forward strand.
TCGCCCGGGTAAACATCAAAGCTTACATCATCTACTGCTTTCACATGATCTTTTGTCTTCCCGAAAAAGCCGGACTTAATAGGGAAATGTGTTTTCAGATTCTTAATAGTAAGGATAGGTTCTTTCGCGTAAAGCGTTTTGTGTGATTCAGCGCGTTCTTCGCCTGTTACTACAGCTTTGTTCAATACTTCACTGATGCTGGAAGCAAGTTCAACAATGTTCCCGCTTTCATCAGTACCCATAAAATCGGCAACGGTGGGCAGCCATTTTAAACGCTTGTCTAATGGAGGGCGACATGCCAAAAGTCCTTTAGTATAAGGGTGTTTAGGGTTGGCAAAAATTTCCATCACAGGTCCCTGCTCCACAATTTTTCCTTTGTACATCACCACCACTTTATCGGCAAGCTCGGCTATAACACCAAGGTCGTGGGTGATGAACATAATGCCCATATCGTGTTCCGTCTGCAGCTTCAGCATCAGGTCCAGAATGGTTTTCTGCACCGTTACATCCAGCGCGGTGGTAGGCTCATCGGCAATCAATATGCTCGGGTTGCAGCTCATGGCCATGGCAATCATCACGCGCTGCTTTTGTCCGCCAGATATCTGGTGCGGGTAGGCATCAAAAATAGATTCAGGGCGGGGCAACTGCACTTCCTTGAACAGCGCAATAGTTTTTTCTTTGGCTTCCTGCTTGTTGGTTTTCTGGTGCAGCATAATGGCTTCCATTACCTGGCTACCGCAGGTAAACACGGGGTTCAGCGATGTCATAGGCTCCTGGAAGATCATAGCTATCTCGTTGCCGCGTATCTCGCGCATCTCTTTTTCCGAAAGCTTTAACAGGTCGGTTGCACCTTTTTCTTTGGAGTGAAAAATAATTTCACCGCCCGAAATTTTTCCGGGAGGATTGGGAATTAACCGCATCACCGAAAGCGAGGTAACCGATTTGCCCGAGCCGCTTTCGCCCACAATACCAATGGTTTCGCCACGGGCAAGGGTAAAGCTGATGTCGTTAACGGCTTTCACCAGTTCGTCATCGGTCTTGAACTCGGTGACAAGGTTTTTTATTTCTAAGAGGGTTTCTTTCTGCGCCATGATTAAAATTCTATCGGGCTAAAATTAATTAATTAGCTGATTAGCTAATTAGCTAATTGGGTTTATCTTTGCTTTATGCGCCTCCCCCTCCTTATTTTTCTTTTTGTTTGGGCTGTTTCTTTAAAGGCGCAGGTTAATCTGGTGCCGAATCCGAGTTTTGAGGATACTGTTTTATGCCCTACAGGTTTGGCGCAAATTACAAGAACTAAATATTGGAGTAGACCGAGTCAAGGTTCTCCAGATTACTTTAATGAATGCTCTACAAATAATTATATAAGTATTCCTTCAACTGCTTTTGGCTTTAATAATCCAAGAACGGGAAATGCTTTTGTAGGGATTGACCTATTTTGTCCAAATTGCTATTGGTATTGTCCAGTTTTTAGAGAATACATACAAGTAAGGTTACAAGAAGACTTAATACCAATGAAAAAGTATAATGTATCCTTTCATGTCAATCAAGCGGATAGTTCAAAGTGGTCAATAAAAAGTATAGGAGCTTTTCTTTCTTCTGATTCAATGTCTATAGGTACATGTATTATTGATGAAGTTCCTCAAATTAATTATTCAGGATTTTTTTTATCTGATACATCTAATTGGAATATAATTGAAGGCAGTTTTATAGCTACCGGAGCAGAAAAATATATCATAATTGGTAATTTTAAAAATGATGCAGAAACTGAGTTTTTGTCTAACGATTATGGTGATAGCCTTTATGTTGGCGCATATTATTTTATTGACGATGTCTCCGTAACCTTAGACACCACCACAGGCATAGCCGAAACAGAAAAACCAAAACTTAAGATCTTCCCCAACCCTGCGGGCAATCAAATTACTATTGAGCAGTTATCGGTAAGCGGTAATCAGTTATCGGTTGAGGTTTATGATGCAGTTGGGCGACTTGTCACCCTGAGCGCAGTCGAAGGGCAAACATCAACCATTCCCTTAAACCTTTCAAAAGGTGTTTACCTGCTGAGGGTAAAAGAAAAAGAGGAAGCGGTTTTTTGGGAGAAGCTGATAATAGAGTAGGCATTACGTCATTGCGAGGGTTTTTCACCCGAAGCAATCTTTCATTCATTTGTTGATGCCCTTCGACTAGGCTCAGGGTGACAACATGATTGGTTTGTGTGTTAGCAAAGCCCTCTCTTTTGGGGAGGGTGAGGGGTGTTCTACCCTTCCAACGCTGCCGCACCGCCACCAATCTCCAATATCTCATTGGTGATGGCCGCCTGACGGGCTTTGTTGTAGCTCAGTTTAAGAGCTTTCAACAATTCTTTAGCGTTGTCGGTCGCCTTGTGCATCGAGGTCATACGCGCACCGTGTTCAGATGCGTTTGAATCCAGCACTGCTTTATAAAGCTGAATTTTCAGCGACTTAGGAATAAGGTCTTTTACAATATCTTCTTTGTTCGGCTCAAAAATGTAGTCAACGCTTTTTGCTTTTGCGTTTCCGGCAACCGTTTCTGATTTTACAGGAAGAAATTGTTCTGAAGTAACCGTTTGCACCGCAGCGTTTTTAAATTGACTGTAAACTAATTCTACACGGTCGTATTTACCGGCAGCAAAGTCAGCCATTATTTGTACGGCAATAGGAGCAACGGTATCAAACTTTAAATTGTCATACACTTCGTTGTGTGAAGATGCCAGAGTATATGTTTTCTTGAAATAGTCAGTCGCCTTTTTTCCGATGGTAAGAACATGAATTCCTCCCGCAGCTTTCTGGCTTGGATATTTTTCGTTGATAAGGTTATTGGTCAGTTTAATGGCGTTGCTGTTAAAAGCACCGCACAATCCACGGTTTGAGTTAATAACCACAAACAATACATTCTTTACCTCGCGCTCTTTTGAAAAGCCTCCACCCGAAGAACTGTCCAATGAAGCACTCAGGTTCTGCAAAATCTCTTTCAGCTTGGAAGCATAAGGTCTCATACGCTGGATAGCATCCTGCGCCCTGCGCAATTTAGACGCACTCACCATTTTCATCGCGCTGGTGATCTGCTGCGTTGAACTTACCGAGGTAATCCTGTTTCTGACTTCCTTTAAATTTGCCATTCTTTCTTTTGAGTTATTAGTTATTAGTTAATTGTTAATCGGGTTGACCAAATAACTAATAACCAATAACGATTAACCTTATTTATACTTTCCTGTTAAATCAGCTGCTACTTTCTCAATTGTGTTGGTGATTTCGTCAGTCAGTTTCCCTGCTTTCAAATCGTTAAGAACATCTTTGTGTTGAACTTCCATCAGGTTCAGGAAATCTTTTTCAAAATCTCTTACTTTATTCACAGGAACATTTCTCAACAATCCTTTTGTTCCGATATACAGAATAGCAACCTGTTGCTCAACGCGAAGTGGTGAAAACTGTCCTTGTTTCAAAATCTCCACGTTACGTGAACCTTTATCAAGAACCGCTTTAGTAGCAGCATCCAAATCAGAACCGAATTTTGAGAACGCTTCCAGCTCACGGTATTGCGCCTGGTCAAGTTTCAACGTTCCTGCAACTTTTTTCATGGATTTAATCTGAGCGTTACCACCCACACGCGATACCGAAATACCTACGTTAATAGCAGGACGAACACCAGCGTTAAATAAGTTTGACTCAAGGAAAATCTGTCCGTCAGTAATAGAAATTACGTTGGTTGGAATGTATGCAGATACGTCACCGGCTTGTGTTTCAATAATAGGAAGAGCAGTTAAAGAACCACCACCTTTCACCAATCCTTTGATTGAATCTGGAAGGTCGTTCATGTTCTTAGCGATCTCGTCAGAAGCATTCACCTTAGCGGCACGCTCAAGAAGGCGGCTGTGCAGATAGAATACGTCACCAGGATAAGCCTCACGCCCCGGTGGTCTGCGCAACAGAAGTGATACCTCACGGTAAGCCACAGCTTGTTTAGATAAATCGTCATAAACAATCAGGGCAGGTTTTCCAGTATCACGGAAAAACTCACCGATAGCAGCTCCTGCAAACGGTGCATAGAACTGAAGTGGCGCAGGGTCAGATGCAGTTGCCGATACAATAACTGTATAAGGCATTGCTCCGTTCTCTTCTAATGTTTTTGCAATGTTCGCAACGGTAGAACCTTTTTGTCCGATGGCAACATAGATGCAAAATACAGGCTCACCTTTTTCGTAAAATTCTTTTTGGTTAATGATGGTGTCAATCGCTACAGCAGTTTTACCTGTCTGACGGTCACCAATGATCAACTCACGTTGTCCGCGTCCGATAGGGATCATCGCATCAATCGCTTTGATACCTGTTTGCAAAGGCTCATTTACCGGCTGACGGAAGATAACTCCCGGAGCTTTTCTTTCCAAAGGCATTTCGTAAGTAACACCTTTGATAGGTCCTTTACCATCAATAGGAAGACCTAAGGTATCAACCACACGGCCCAACATTCCTTCTCCTACATTGATAGAAGCGATCTTGCCGGTACGTTTTGCAACAGAACCCTCGCGGATACCTGCTGAAGAACCAAGCAATACCGCTCCAACGTTATCTTCCTCTAAGTTAAGAACGATCGCACGCAATCCGTTTTCAAACTCAATCAACTCACCCGACTGCACATTTGAAAGTCCGTAGATACGGGCGATACCGTCACCTACCTGTAATACGCTTCCTACTTCCTGTAATTCGGTTTCGTTTTTGAACCCGGCAAGTTGCTGCCTAAGAATTCCCGAAATCTCTGCTGGTTTAATTTCTGCCATTTTTTGTTTTATTTAAAAATCTTTAACGTATAAATTTTTGCTGAAATCGCGTTTCAGTAAATTGATCTGACTTGAAATGCTGTTATCTACCTGATTGTCATCAACACGCAAAATAAAACCACCAATAAGTTCAGGTTTAATTTTCTCAACCAGTTCTACTTTTAATCCTGTTTTGCCGATAACGATTTCCAGAATTTTCTTTTTCGCTTCTTCTGAAAGCGCAACCGGAGTGCTTACTTCTGCAATCTTAATTCCTTTATCGGCTTTATATTGTGCTACAACCGAAGATGCAATTTCATGAATATATTTTTCACGTTTTTTATTGGTGAGCAATACCATAAAACTCAGACTGACAGTGCTTATTTTCGCTGAAAAAATCTCTTTCAGAATTGCTAATTTCTTATCGGTGCTGATAACAGGGCTTTTCAGCAAAACGCTGAAATCTCTGCTTTCATTAATTGCTTTAAGAACAAGCTCCATATCCGCAAAAACGGCATCAAGCGACTTTTGCTCGCGGGCAAGGTCAATTAATGATTTGGCGTATCGGTGGGCTATTCTTGGCTCTGCCATTTTCTTAGTTCAGTTTAGTATCTTTCAATAAAGTCTGAACAAGTTCTTTCTGTTTGTTAGGATCAGCAAGTTCCTGTTTCAATACTTTCTCTGCAATCTCAATACTCAGGGTAGCTACGTAGTTTTTCAACTCGGTGATAGCTGCCATTTTCTCGTTGCTGATATTCTCACGGGCAGAAACAAGAATTTTATCTGCTGCTTCTGTTGCTTTTGTTTTTGCTTCGCTGATAATCATCTCTTTTGCTTCACGCGCTTCCTTCAGCAATAAATCTCTTTCGTTGCGTGCTTCCTGCAACAATTTTTCGTTTCCTGCTTTTAATGCAAGCATTTCTTCTTTCGCTTTCTGTGCAGTATTCAGCGCATCAGAAATTGTGTTTTCTCTTTCAGTCAGAGAGTTGAGGATAGGCCCCCATGCAAATTTCTTCAGCAGGAAAAGGATGACCGAGAATGATATGATCATCCAAAAGACTAATCCAAACGCGGGTTTTACTAAATCCATTTTTTAAATTTTTCTAATGTTTAATGTTTAAAAAGAAGAAATCAACCAACCGTTGATTTCTTCTTTTCTTTCTTTTGCAACGCTTACTTAATAAGCACTACCAGCAGACCGATAACCATGGCGAAAAATGCTGCTCCTTCTACAAGGGCTGCTGCCAGGATCATATTGGCGCGGATGTCGTTCAGGGCTTCAGGTTGACGCGCGATTGATTCTAATGCGCTTCCACCGATGCGACCGATACCTACACCAGCTCCAAGTGCTGCAAAGCCTGCTCCAAGTGCTGCGATACCGTAACCGATTCCGATGTTAGCTCCGCTTGTTGTTGCATCTAATAAAATTGTTGATAACATGATTTGATTGATATTTAAGGATTAAACAAAAAATTCTTAGTGATGTTCTTCGGCATGACTGTGTTCTTCTAAGGCCGAGCCGAAATAAATAGCCGAAAGAAGGGTAAATACATAAGCCTGCAGGAATGCCACAAGCAATTCGAGAACGGTCATAAATACTACAAACGCAACTGAAAAAATAGATACGCTATAACCTGCTATTGGACTCATTTCACCAAAGATGAAAATAAGACTGAAGAAGGCAAGTGCAATGATGTGTCCGGCAGTGATATTTGCAAAAAGTCGTATCATCAATACAAAAGGACGAAGGAAAACGCCAAGGATTTCAATCGGTGTAAGTAGAAACAATACCCAGCCCGGAACACCAGGCATGGCTATAATATGTCTCCAGTAGTCTTTGGTTCCGTTTACAGTAGTAATAAGGAAGGTAATGAAGGCTAATGAAAAAGTGATGGCGATATTTCCGGTAAGGTTAACACCTCCAGGGAAAATAGGAACCAAGCCTAATAGATTATTTAATAAGATAAAGAAGAAAACCGTAAGCAGAAAAGGCATGAATTTTTTATATTTCTTTTCGCCTATGCTCGCTTTCGCAACATCATCACGAACAAAGATGATAAGTGGTTCCAGTAAGCTTTGCATTCCTTTTGGAGCTGTATTCGGATTACGTGTATATGTTCTCGCAATTGAAATAAATACCCAAAGCATAAACGCCATGCTGATAAGCATAGCTGTTACATTTTTGGTAATGGAAATATCATAAAGTCCGGCTGTGACTTCTTCATTTACAGTTGCGTGGTGTGCATCTGTTTCTTCCATTTCATTCACAGCAACCACATGACCTTCTTCAAGCATATAGCCTTTATAAGTGCTGTGTCCGTGATGAAAGTTAGAAGACATAAAGCAAGCAAGCCCTCTTTCTTTTGACCAGATAATTACAGGGAGCGGAATTGCAAAATCTCCGGCAACATGCCAGTCGTGTGCATCGGCAATGTGTTCCATAATAAGTTTGCCGGCATTGAATTTTTCGGCAGTAGAATGTGTTGCTGTCGTGTCGTGATGGCTAAGACTGTCTATTTCTGCTACTTCCGTTACAATAGTTTCTTCATTATGAGTAGTTTTTACTTCGTGCTCGTGAGCAACCGATAAAAATGTTGAAAAAACGAAAGCAGTTAGAAAAAGTGTTGCCTTTAGCAAAAAACTTCTGAAACCGTTGATATTATTGAGCATTTAGCGCGAAAACCTGTGTAAAATTTCTTGAAATCGGGTGCAAACTTATATAAATATTTGATATGGAAAAGTGATGTGGAAATTTATTTCTGTCTTACAGTTTTTACTTCCGATGATTCTGCCAACTTTGCAGCAAAAATTTAAGTGAGTAACGAGAAAAAGCCGAAGGCAGAAATGTCTTTTCTTCAGCATCTTGAAGAACTGCGTTGGCATTTAGTGCGCAGTTCCGCTGCCATTTTCATTTTTGCGCTCATCGCTTTTTTCAACAAAGAGTTTATTTTTGATAAACTTATTCTTGCGCCTAAAAATGCAGACTTCCCCACCTACCGATTTCTTTGCATGCTGGGTCAGAAACTTCACCTCGATGAGTCTATCTGCATTAAAGACCTTTCTTTTACCCTCATCAATATAGATATGTCGGGACAGTTCAGCACGCACATGTCGGTTTCTCTATATGCCGGATTAGTGCTTGCATTTCCTTATGTAATATGGGAATTGTGGCGTTTTATTAAACCCGGTTTGCATAATCATGAACGTAAATACGCCAATGGAATTGTTTTTTTCACTTCGCTGCTTTTTTTTCTTGGAGTGCTCTTTGGTTATTATGTAGTAACACCCATGTCGGTAAATTTCCTCGGCACCTATCAGGTCAGTTCATTGGTAGCAAATCAAATCAGTCTGGGTTCGTTCATCAGCACGGTAACTACATTAACGTTGATGACGGGAGTTGTTTTTGAACTTCCCATCCTTGTTTATTTTCTTACCAAAATAGGTGTGCTTACTCCTGAGTTTATGCGTAACTATCGCAGACACGCTATTGTTGTGCTACTGATTATTGCTGCCATCATCACTCCTCCCGATGTTACCAGCCAGATTTTGGTAACGATACCGCTGATGGTGCTGTATGAAGTCAGCATTTTTGTTTCGGCTTATGTGTTAAAACAACCGGAGGCTTAATCACATTTTCAATACTTACTAAAATGGGGAAAAGAGTTAACGCATTTACAGACGATGCACTCGGCAACATGGATGCTACTGCAATAGCAGAAGCAATAGCCACAAAGAAAATTTCGGTGGAAGAGGCCGTTGAAGCCGCCATTGCCCGCGCAGAAAAAGTAAACGGAGAGCTCAACGCCATTGTGATAAAAATGTATGACGATGCCCGCAAAGGGTCGCAGCAAAAAGCAGGCGGAGGTTTGCATGGTGTTCCTACATTTATAAAAGATACAGATGCCATTACCGGTTATCCCACCCAATTGGGAACAGGTGCTTTAAAAGCCAAACCTGCAAAAGCCAACAGCAAATTTGTAAACCAGTTTCTTTCTACCGGTTTGCGTAATCTCGGAAAAACAACCCTGCCCGAATTCGGGTTAATCTGCAGCACCGAAAACGAACGATGGGGAATAACCCGCAATCCCTGGAACACTGATTACACATCAGGCGGTTCATCATCCGGCTCTTCGGCTATGGTGGCAAGCGGTGTGGTACCTATTGCTTCTGCAAATGATGGTGCAGGTTCTATCCGCATACCCGCTGCTATTTGCGGATTGGTGGGTTTGAAACCTTCGCGCCACCGTTTGCATGGTGTTGATGGTGCCGAAGCCATGCCGATTCAGTTGGTTCACCAAGGAGTTCTTACCCGCACTGTGCGCGACACAGCTTTATTTTATGCCGAAGCAGAAAAATATTACAGCAGTGCGCGTATGCCTAAAATGGGACATGTGCAACACGCTTCCAAACAGCGCCTGCGCATTGCTTTTTTTGAAAATCTTCCGGAAGGCAAAACTGCAAGTCAGGACGCTGAGACGTACAAAACACAAAAAGAAACGGCAGCTTTACTGCAATCTCTTGGTCATCATGTGGAACAAATTTCCTTTCCGCTGGATGTAGATACCATGGTAAATCATTTTTTAAATTACTATGGGTTCTTCTCTTACATGATGTCGTACTGGCCGCGCCTTACGCTGAAAGGCAAAGTAGACCGCACATTGCTCGAGCCTTTTACCACAGGACTTGCCGCACGTTTCAAAGCCAATGCACTGAAACTGCCAACCAGCATCCGCGCCATGAAAAGAATAGGAATAGAATCAGAAAAACTTTTTCATAAATACGATGTGCTGATGTCGCCCGCTCTCTCGCACAAAACACCTAAAATTGGTTATTTTTCTCCGCAGCTTTCGTCTGAAGAAGTTACCAAACGTGCAGTTGATTTTGCTTCCTACACAGGACTGAATAATGTTACTGGTGCACCCGCCATCTCACTTCCTTTGGGTGTTGATACTGACGGAATGCCTTTGGGAGTCCACTTTTCAGCGCCTTACGGTTTTGATAAACGATTGATTGAACTAGCTTATGAACTGGAAGAAGCTAAGCCGTGGAGGTTTATTTATAATGCCTGATTTCTATGTATTCAACTCCGCATACAACGGCCGCACAGTTTTATACATCTTCTTGTAAAAAGCCATGCGCTTATCGTAAAATGCAAAGTTATCCGGGTTAGGCTGATATACTTTCTTCACTTTCAGTTTCGTTCTCATTTCGTCATAACTCACCACACCCAGATTGTTGAAACACATAAAAGCAATGCCTTTGGTGTTTGCTTGTCGCGGCTCGTCCATCAGGTAAACAGGCACTTGCAATGCATCTGCACAGATCTGTACAGCAGTTTCCCACAAAGCACCGCCACCTGTAAAATGCACTTTCTCAATCTTGCGTTTCAGTATTTTCTCCTTTATCTCCAGCACCCATTTAAAATTCATGGCGTAGGATTCAAACACCGCGCGTATCATATCGTTTCGTCTGGTGGAAGGACCAAGATTGATAAACCCTCCCTTCATATTCAGATCCTGTTCAGGAAAAGTAGAACCAAATATCCAGGGAAGAAATACAACACCATTGCTTCCCACAGGTGATGCTGCTGCCATATCATCGGCAATCTTACCGTAATGCGAATCTGTTTCTGCGTTTATTCTTGAAAGGTCATCCTCTACACGTAAAAAACTATGCATTAAATAATTCAGCGCTTTAGCTCCCGCACCTGCCTCGCCTACTAAAATATATTTGTTCGGCACAGGGCTGCTAACCGAATAAATCCCGTTCAGAATATCAATGATGCGCTTATTGATTACCACTCCCGTGTTCAGCGTAGTTCCTATTTCAATCACCGTGTCATAATCACTGAAAGCGCCACCGCCCAAAATACACGCAGTAGTGTCCTGCATACCCGAAAATACTTTCACATTTTCTGAAAGGCCGAGGTGTTTGATAACCGCATCCGTGGGCTTGCCAAGGTTTTCGCCAACGGGAACAACTTCCGGGAAACGATTAATATCCAATCCAAGGTACTCCACCAAGCCCTTGTCGTAAGTGCCTTTACTCCATGCCGCTTTTTTTATCAGTGTGTAAGCAAAGCCGGTATTCTCATTGGTTTGAAATTTCCCGGTCAGCTTCAGACTCAGAAAATCCGAAGGCTCTAACACTTTGTACGTTTTTTTCCAAACCTCCGGCAATTCGTTTTTCAAAAGCAGCATGTGACTGCCTCCATCCACACCCGAAAGAATAGGAGGGATGCCCACCGAATACAACCACTTCAGCAATTTAAAAACATTATAATCCAGAATGGACGGAAATCCGCCCATTATTTTCTTTATGTGCTTGCTCGCCCGTGCGTCTTCCCACATAATGGCGTTGTGAACAGCATTACCCTGCTCATCCACCGGCACCGAAGTAAAATACTGTGAACACGTTCCTATCGCAACAATGTTACTTGCCGTTTTCGATTCATCAATAACTTCTTTGGCAAGTTGCAATATCTGTTTCCACCAGCCTTCTGCATCCTGTTCTACGGCTTTCCCGTTTTGCGAATACTCACTATCAAAATGCCCTGAGCGGCTCGCCAGAATTTCACCGTTCTGATTAACTACAGAAACCTTTGGTCCGCTTGAACCCAGGTCAATGGATAAAACGCATTTCAGATTATCTGCCATAACAATATGTTAAAACGGGTAAGTACTTTGTGTTACATCGGTATAAGCAGTAAGCATCGGCATATACATGGATGGATCAATTTCTTTTCCCGCACCACCATACATCGCTGCCGATTTAGGATCACCTTTCTGAACTTTCGCATATTCCACAGCCGCTTTAATATCTTTCTCAAACTCTTCCACAATGTTTGGATTGGTAACCTGCGGACCTGTAATGCAAAAGTGAAATCCATCCGGGTTCTGTTGTCCGTTCATTCTCCAGCCCTTCGTTTTCAGGTAATCATTTACATGGTAAATTTTAAAAGCATCCGAACCGATGGCAGTGATAAAAAGCGAATCCCCAAACAGTTTTAATTCAGGAATAGAACGCACTACATTCTTCAATCGCGAGTTCACTTCAAATATTTGTTTCGCACGTTTCATGTAGCCTTCTTTGCCGTAATGCACCATCGCAGCCCAGGTTGCGGCAAACAATCCTCCCGATTTACTTCCGTTAAATCCGGTGGAGATATAAATCCCTCCCGGCCAATCAACCTGTCCGTAGTATTGGTAACGTCTCATCTCTTCGCTGCTGAATAACAATGTAGAGGTTCCTTTCAGTGAGTAACCGTATTTATGAGTGTCGGCAGAAATGGCGGTAACCCCCGGCAAACGGAAATCAAACACCGGACATTTAATTCCCAGCGGCTCGGCCCAGGCAAGAATAAATCCACCCAAACAACCATCCACATGCAATCCAACATTGTGTTTCACGGCAATGTCCGAAAGCTTTTCAATCGGGTCAATAATACCGTGGCCGTAGTTGCCTGCTGACCCAACAATCAATACCGTGTTAGCAGTTATCTTGCTTTCAACATCATTCACATCTACTTGGTAGTTCGCGTCAATCTTAGCCGTAACAACTTTCAGGTTCAGGTAATGTGCCGATTTAAAAAACGCTGGGTGTGCCGAAATCGGAATAACAATCTCAGGTTGTGTAATTCCTTTTTTATCTACGCCCCACTCGCGGTGCGAGTACACCGATTGATAAATACTGTCAGTGCCTCCGGTTGTCAGCGAGCCGCTTGCTTTCTGTTCGGGGTTGCGCTTGTTTACCGCAGAACCGTTAAAAATATCCAGCGTCATGGCAATAATTTCACCCTCATATACGGTAAGCGAGGGACACACATCACGTTGTATAGAGTTCACCTGCGAGTAGTACGAGAACGCCTCGTTCAGAAAATCATAATGATCCTGGTCGCCATGATAAAACGAGCCCGATATCTTCCCGCTTTTCCAGGGCGCACTTTCTATCGCATGCATCTCGCGTATCTGTTTCATCACCTCTTCTTTGGATGATGATTTCTCAGGCATCTTAGTATGCACCGTGTATTTATCACGATAAGGAAACAGAGAATCCACCATCTCGGGATTGCCGCGCATTTCGCCTAATATCAGTTTTATTTTTTTCTCATCATTCATGCTGCGCTGCACAGCTCTTGCCAGTGCAGGCAGGTGTTTGACAATTTTCTTTTCTATGTATTTTTTTATGCTCATGCTGCAAATGTAGAGAAATAGCATTTCTCTATATCTTTCTTTAATAACCTCCGTATAAAAACATAATTTTAGCATCCTCAATTTTTACCGCGCTCCCCCGATTGTGAAAACAGCACAGCACAACCTCTTACTGCAAAAACCGGTTGCTGTGCTTCTTGCTGTTCTGCTGTTTGCGTTTTCGCTTTCTGCACAAATAACCAAAATAGAAGGTACTGTTAAAGACTTTGAAACGGGTGAAGCCCTGCCCTTTGTAAACATCAGTTTTAAGGGCACCACCATCGGCACCGTTACCGATATTGATGGCATGTATTCGCTTGAAACGGCATTTCCCACCGATACCCTGCAGGCTTCTTTTGTTGGTTTTCAAACCGATTATGAAGCGGTGATAAAACAGGAAAGGCAGGAGATAAATTTTCTGATTATGAAAGACATCATCAGTCTGGAAGAGGCGGTGATTTTACCGGGTGAAAATCCTGCTGAGATTTTGCTGCGCAAAATAATCGCCCGCAAAAAATACCACAACAAAGACCGCCTGGATTATTACGAATACGAAGTTTATAACAAAGCGCAGTTCGACATCAACAACTTTGACGAAAAATTCAAAGAGCGCAAACTTTTCAAAACGTTTGACTTCATTTTCGATAATGTGGATACCTCCGATGTAAACGGAAAAGTTTTCCTCCCCATCTTCATCACCGAATCGGTTTCGGATTACACGTTTCGCAAAAATCCTAAAACAACTAAAGAAAATATCCGTGCAACAAAAGACTCGGGCATCGAAGACCAGAGCATCTCGCAGTTCATGGGCGAAATGTATCAGAACATAAATGTGTACGACAATTTTGTGTCGGTTTTTGGCAAAGGATTTATAAGTCCGATATCCGATTTTGGTTTGCAGTATTACCGCTACTATTTGGTGGATAGTTTTTTTGTCGGCAACAAGTGGGCCTACAAAATGCAGTTCACACCCAGAAGAAAATACGAGCTTACCTTCAAAGGCGAACTGGTTGTGCATGACAGCACTTTTGCTTTGCTGAAAGTGGACATGAATGTTTCTGAAAAAGCAAACGTAAACTACATCAACGAGCTTTACATCAATCAGGAATTTGACATGGTGCACGACACCACCTGGATGCTCACCCACGACCGTCTCTTTGTTGATTTCATCATCAGCGACCGCGCCATGGGTTTGTTTGGAACCAAGACCACCGGCTACCGCAATTTCAAAATAAATGAACCGCGCAGCAATAAATATTATTCCAATCCCGAAAATATAACCGTTGAAAAAGATGCCAATCAAAAAAGTAATGAATACTGGAAACAAAATCGCCACGACTCACTTTCTCAAAAAGAAAAAACCATCTACGCCATTGCCGATACGGTTAAAAATCTTCCCGCCTTCAAATCATGGCTCAGTGTTTTTACAACCATTGTTACCGGCTACAAAAAGCTCGGCCCCATCGATCTTGGTCCCTATGTAAGTCTTGTCAGTTTCAACCGTGTTGAGGGCTGGCGCTTCGGAATCGGATTTAAAACCAACAACAAGTTCAGTAAAAAACTAAAACTCAACGCTCATGTGGCCTATGGCCTCCGCGACCAAAAGTGGAAATATGGCGGAGGCTTCCGCGTCTTTGTTTCTAAAAAGCCGCGACAGATATTCAGCTCCCAATACGAGTACGATGTTGAGCAACTTGGCCTCAGTTCAGATGCGTTTAAAGAAGATAATATTCTCGGCTCGTTCTATCGCAGGCGGCCTTTCTATAAATTATCTTACGTACAGGATGTGCGCGCTAATTACGATGTCGAGTGGTTTCATGGCTTTAGTAACCGCGTCAGTTTTGTGCATCGCGAGTTGCAATCCGCAACCGATAAAGTGGTTTACAATTTTGCTTCCGATGCTTATCCTGATCATCGCATCGTTTCTTCTGAAGTTCGTTTCTTCACGCACTTTTCCTATCAGGAAAAGTTTATTGAAGGGGAACTCAACCGTCTCAGTCTTGGCACAAAATATCCCAAGCTTTCCCTCGAATATGCTTACGGAATTAAAGGCCTCTGGAACGGACAATTCAATTACCACCGCGTAGTATTTACCATTGACGATTGGATTCAAACAAACCCCATCGGCTGGTTTGAATATTATATTCAGGCAGGAAAAACGTGGGGAAACTTGCCTTACCCCATGCTCTACATTCAGCCAGGTAATGAAACCTACGCAACCGACAACTACTCTTTCAACATGATGAACCTGATTGAATTTGTAGCCGATGAATACGTTGCCGTCTTTGCCACCCATCACTTCAACGGATACTTCCTCAGTAAAATTCCGTTGATGCGCAGACTAAAATGGCGCGAAGTAGTTTCAGCAAAAGCTGTTGCAGGTCGCATCTCGCAGGCAAATATGAACATGATGATATTTCCTGCTGACCTTTTTGCACTCAATGGAATTTATGCCGAAACCGGAGTTGGTATCGAAAACATTTTTAAAATCTTCAGAGTTGATGTCATGTGGCGCCTTACCCAGCTTGATAATCCCAACATCCGCAAAATAGGTGTGCTGGGGAGTTTTAGTTTTAATTTTTAGAATGATACTTTTGCATTCATGATTCTAAGAGCCGAAAAATTAGTCAAGCAATACAAAGGTCGTTACGTTGTAAACGATGTTTCGGTGCAGGTAAAGCGTGGCGAGATTGTAGGTTTGCTAGGTCCCAACGGAGCCGGAAAAACCACTACCTTCTATATGATTGTAGGCCTGGTAAAACCCGATGACGGCAAAATATTTTTGGGCGAAACAGAGATAACTAAAATGCCCATGTACAAAAGAGCGAAGCTTGGCATCGGTTATCTGGCGCAGGAAGCATCGGTTTTTCGCAAACTAAGCGTTGAAGATAATATTCGTGCTGTCCTGGAAATGACATCACTAACCCGTGCAGAACAAAAGCACCGGCTGGAAACTATGCTCGATGAATTTGGTTTGCAGCATGTGCGTAAAAATCAAGGCGAATTACTTTCAGGAGGCGAGAGAAGAAGAACAGAAATTGCACGCGCGCTTTCTGTAAGTCCAAGTTTTATTTTATTGGACGAACCCTTTGCAGGTGTTGACCCTATTGCGGTTGAAGACATCCAAAACATTGTAAGAGCGCTGAAGAAAAAAAATATCGGCATCCTGATTACTGATCACAATGTGCATGAAACATTGAACATAACAGACCACACTTATTTGCTTTTTGAAGGCTCGATCATGAAAGCCGGAACTGCCGAGGAACTTGCCAATGATGAGCAGGTGCGCAGAGTTTACCTCGGTCAGAATTTTGATTTGAATAGATAAAATGCTTTCAGATAAAACCAAAGCATTTTACCTTGATGAGAAAAAAGCGGCATTACTCTTAGGGCATCTTTTCTTTATTGTATTGACATGGTTTTCTCTGAAATTTTTCAGAGAAAGAATGACTACCCCAGACGCGGCTTATTATAATTTTCTGTTGATTGAAAGCGGAAAGCCGGTGATTGTTCACAACAGATGGTCATCCTATTTTGTGCAATTACTCCCGCTGCTGGCGGTAAAAATGTCGTTGTCCCTTGCTGCTGTTTTGAAAATATATTCCGCATCACTGATAGTGTTTCAATATTTTTTCTTCGCGATTATTGTTTTTATCCTGAAAGATTACAGAGCCGGCTTTGCATTGTTACTTTCATTGTGTCTAACATTTCGAGGTGTATTTTATTTTTCTATTACAGAACTTTTTATGGGTTTTGGCGCAGCAATTTTGTGTTGGGCTGTGATTAAGAAAATGATAGCTGAAGAAAGGATGTTTTTAAAAAACATGCTTGTTGCAGTCATTCTTTTATTATTTGTTTTTCTTACCCTTTTTCATCCTGCGTTTATTGTAGTTATTGTTTTTCTGGTGTTGTTTGAATTGTCTAAAGACAACCTGAAAAATATTCACCTGTGGGCTTTATTGATTTTAGGCCTAGCCTGGAATATTGCAAGAACAAAACTGTTTCCATTGTCGGGATACGAGGCAGATAAAATGCCTTCCATTGCCGACATCATTAAGTATTTACCAGAACTCAAAGACTTCAAAAGCACAAATTATTTCATGCATTTTGTTCATAATTTTTGGACAAGCGGAATAGTTGCAATCCTTACCATTTATTTAGGAATACGTACAAAAAAATTTCTGCCGATAGTTGTAATGTTAGCGACAGTATTCGGCTGGCTTGCATTAATATTGGTGATAGACAGAAACGGAAACTCGCCCAATATGACTGAATATTATTATACGTTGTTTGGTATTTTTATTGCGCTGCCGTTTACAGATATTTTTTTCGAAAAAATTAAAGCTAAAATTTATGTTCCTTTATTGGCGGTACTCTTTGCGATTAATCTGGTTGGTATTTATAAAAGCGGCTATATCTACAGAGAAAGAGTTCAGTATTTTGACCGATTAATTAATTATGTACATCAATCAGAACACAGCAAAGGATTTTTGGCTATGACAAATTTTCAATGGGGCATAGGCTGGGGAACCTGGGCATTTCCTTATGAAACACTTTTGAACTCCGCCCTTGCCAGCCCTGATTCTGCAGTCACTATTTATATAACCAATGATATGGTGCGTTTGGATAGCATCAATAATGACCCTGAACTTTTTCTTGGCCCTGATTGGTGTCGGCTTTGCTCACGCACCGACAAACTTAACTCCGATTATTTCAAAATAAAATCGGGGACGTACTATAAAATAAACACGAATCAAGGAATTTTAGGAAAGCAACCCGATAAGCTTTCGGGGATTGAACTAAGGCCGTTGCAAGAAACAATTTATTCAGCAACGGATACGTTTATCATCACCAGAATAGAACTTATAAATAATACAGGGCAAGTTTTTCCCTCCATGAAAAACGACACAATTAATATAGGGCTGGATTATCACATTTATGATAAAGAAGGAGACATGCTTGTTTTTGAAGGCTCGTTTACTCCGCTGGAGACCGATCTTCTTAGGGGTTCAACTATTCAGGGAATGACAGTGCTTTTGCCTGAAAAAAAAGGGGAATACATCGTGGAAGTAGATTTGTGTAATGCTGGAAGAAAGTGGTTTGAAATAAATTCAAGATTTCAGTTGATTGTGAAATAAAAATTTTTATTTCACATAAAGGTTTTAGTTTAGTGGCGTTAACTTTAAAAGCGTAACCCAATGAAAAAAATTCTACTCTCTCTTTTTATTATCATTTCTCTATCAGCTTTTGCCCAAAAAGAAAAAGAAGACAAAGCCGAAAACAAAAAGACCAAAACTTTTGGCGAAAAGATTGGTGATTTTGCGGGCAACCTGATGACTGCAAAAACAGATGCGCTGGATAATTGCGCACTTACGATTAACGTCATCAACGGCATATACGATATGCGTACCAAAACTTCGGAAACAAAATACTTTCCGGAAGGCAGCACAGAAGGCGATAACGGGATCTCGCTTTCCTTCTTCAAAAATGGCGGCACCGGTCTTTACAAACTCAAGGGAGAAGTTTTTTGTGATGGACAACCAATGGAATATCTTGGTTTGGGTTCCTACATTGTAGCTTTTAAAGAACCCTGGAGCGGCACTAAAAAAATCACCATCAAAACCGAAAGTGGTGATGCAGCAGAGTTTATTGTTGGAGCAATTCCCGATATTGAAATCAACAGTATAAACAACGATAAAATACTTCCCATCATTGACCTTGCCGAAGACATGACCATGGAATATACCAACCCTGCAGGCACCGAAGGAAGCGAAGTAAATGTAGGGTTGCTCACCGATATAATGGGCGTGCGTGCGTTTAACAATTTTGCCAATTTCCCTGCAAAAAATAACAAGGTTACTATTCCTAAAGAAGCCTTCAGTAATCTTACCATCAGTGGCGCTATGAATGCCGGACAAGTAAACAAAGGTGCCAACTGGCTTTGTGCCGAGCGTGTAAAGAAAACAGAAAAATCCGGTCTTGGTCCTGAGCAAAAGCCCGGTGACTTGCCTGCCGTTACCATCATCCAGAAATCATATTCAACATGGCCGGTAATTGTAAAAGGCAGACAGGAAGAGGGAATATTAACGCAGCTCTATTTCTCAGGAGCGTTCAATGACGGCAACATTGGATTTGAGGTGCACAAACCAAATGCACAAACCGGCATTCCGCTTTCAAGAGCCAGCAAATTCGGATTGATTTCATTAACACTGAAAGGCAGTTTGTATCATAAAGATGTAAAAACATCCAGTTCAAGTTGGGATATTGGTAACACGCGTTACACACAAACCAGCACCGTTACCACCATTCTTGAATTTCCACAGCTGCCTGATGAACACTGGGACAATATGCTCTCAACCTTTTATCAAAAACTCACACCGGCTTTCAAAAATAAATTCAATGTTGATTTTGTTGATGTGGAAAAAGTAACAGCAGCCAGCGGATATAACACACTGTTTGTTGATGATGAAATAAACAACTACACAAAAATTGCGCGCACTTATAAAAACACCAAACGTTCAAGCCCCAAACGCTTGGGAGAGTTTTTCAAAACATTAAGCAGCAGCCAAAGCAGCGAAACGCCTATGAACAAAATGATGCGAGAGTTAGGTGTTGATGGTTTGGTTAGTGCTGAAATAGAATTACAGGTTGCAGCAGATGAGAACAAACACATCGTGTTGCTCCCCCGAATCAATTTCTCCATACGAGGAATTGATGAAACCAAAGGCAACCGCAACGGTACATATGCAGAAGGTACCATCAACTTCCGCAAGGGTATTCCTTTTAACGGTGATATAGTAAGAGCTGATGTAAACAGCCTTGCGAAAGTCTGCAATGTTGACTAGATGATTGCTTGTCTGGAATATGTGCTTACCAACCTTCAGGCAAAGGAAGTGGCAATGGGGTATGATAAAATCTGGAGTATAGGCGAGTAAGACTTATTTGCCATCCTTCTCCAAAGGATCAGAGTGTTAATTCAACTCTGCAAGCTCAAACTTATAGCTTTCCATTATCTGGTTGGCTAATAATTTTTTGCAGGCCTGCTCTACTTTTTCGGTTGCGGCTTCTTTGGTAGCAGCTTCAAATTCAAGCGTAATATGTTTGCCAATGCGCACATCGTGAATTTCGGTAAGACCTAAATTTTTCATTCCTGCGCCTACAGCTTTTCCTTGCGGATCAAGTAATTCTTTCAGGGGCATTACATCAATTTCTGCTTTAAATTTCATCGGTAATTTATTTTTTGTTTTCGTTGCTCTCGCCAAAAGGTGGAAGATGAACGGGATTAATTTGATTATTAATAACGGACAAAACTATGTATAATATGACTATGATTGGAATGGCGGCCACATTTAAAATGAAGAAAAGCAACAGCGAAATAATGAGGAATATGAATACTACCTTATTCTCTTCCCACGAAAGTGTTTTAAATTTAAGCGCAAAGAGTGGAAGTTCTGAAACAAGCAGGTAGCTCATTACAACACTGTACCCAATAATAACAGCCGGAATTTCAGTAAGCCCTGCAATAAATTCAGAAACCGGATTATAGCCCGGAGGAAAAAGCAATCCCGGAAAAAGTGTTGAATTATTGGATTGAATAATAAGCGGAAGCGATGCAATAAAAATAGCATTGGCGGGAGTGGGTACACCAATAAATGAATCATATTGCCGTGTATCAATATTGAATTTAGCTAAGCGCATGGCAGAAAAAATTACCAACACTAAAGGAAAGTATTGAACTGTTTTTACGCCCGCAGCCAAAAAAGCTCCTTCATGAGGGTTCAATCCCAATTTCTGACGAAGCAACATAACAAGAATGATAGAGGGTGCAACGCCAAATGAAATAACATCGGCCAGCGAATCAAGTTGTTTTCCTATAGCGCTCTGTACATTTAAAATGCGGGCGGCAAGTCCATCAAAAAAATCAAAGCCGGCAGCGGCAAGAATGAATAGAGCCGGTGCATTATCATACCCGTCAAACGATGCAGCAATTGACAAACAACCGCATAACAGGTTCATGCTGGTTATGGCATTGGGTATATTCTGTCTCACTTTCACGCGGCAAAAGTAATTTAAAAAGTTACATTACTTTTGCGACCCTTATGATTGAGTTTTTGAGACAGCCCTGGCCTTGGTTTGTATGTGGTCCTCTTATCACTCTGGTGATGTTGATGATGATTTATTTCGGAAAAAGTTTTTCTGCCTCTTCATCTATGCGCACCATTTGTGCAGCTTGCGGTGCAGGAAAATTTTCTGATTTTTTTAATTTCAACTGGAAAGACCAATTGTGGAATTTACTTTTTCTGGGAGGAGCAATATTAGGTGCTTTTATCGCCACACAATTTTTCCCGAATACAGAGCCTATTGCTATTTCTGAAGCAACGGTTTTAGATTTACAATCCCTTGGAGTAACACCAAACGGGAATGAAATTTTTCCATCTGCCATTTTTAGCTGGGAGAATCTATTCACGTTGAAAGGATTTGTCTTTATGGTTGTGGGCGGTTTTCTGATTGGCTTTGGAACACGCTATGCGGCAGGCTGCACATCGGGACATTCCATAAGCGGATTAAGTAATTTACAATTGCCTTCACTAATTGCAACCATCGGTTTTTTTATTGGTGGCTTAATTATGACTTGGTTCATTTTACCTTACATACTGCAATTATGAAATACATCAAATTCATATTAACGGGAGTATTGTTTGGCATTACGCTTACCAAAGGCGAAATCATTTCGTGGTATCGCATTCAGGAAATGTTCCGCTTTCAGGGATTTCATATGTATGGTGTAATTGGTTCAGCAGTGGTGCTGGGAGCAATTGCATTATTTCTTGCCAAAAAATTTGGTTGGAAAACCATTGAAGGCGAAAAAATAAGTCCTCCTGAAAAAACAAAAGCCTGGAAGAATTATTTGTTTGGAGGAATTATTTTCGGTTTAGGCTGGGCATTAACAGGCGCCTGCCCGGGACCAGTTTATATGCTTATCGGCACAGGTGCAACTGTATTTGCAGTGGTGCTAATCAGTGCTACGTTTGGAACCCTTGTTTATGGTTTGCTGAGAGATAAGCTGCCGCACTAAAATTACATTTCCATTTGTTTTCTGTAAACGATAAGTGGCAGCGCACTTATCAACACAAACACCCCACAGATAAAATACGCCCAGGTAATATTACTGCCTTGTGAAAAAAACGGAATAGAGAACAAGGCGATAAAGCCTGAGCGCAGCAAAATATTTATCACATGAAATACTCCGCCTGTTCTTCCAATCAGGTTGTTGGGGATATGATGAAATAACCAGGTTACTCTGAGAATTCGTGTGCCTGCATTGGTAATTCCAATCAGGAATGAAATCGCAAAAAACACACCTACACTTTGAGTAAATGCACAAAGAACTAAAACAAAAGTGGTGAGCAACATTTTTGCAATAATGGCTTTTACCTCGTTCATAAACCGCATTAAATAATTAGTTCCGAATCCGGCAAGCAAAGCTCCTAAAGCATAGTAAATCTCAGATGATGCATATACATCTGCTCCTTCGTGCAAATGCCGGTCAACATAGAGCGGAAGCAGCAGATGAATCTCTACTAGAAGTATTACAAAAATGTTGTAAGAGCAGTTCCCGAAAAGAAAAATCATAGGACGTTCCTTCAGAAATTTTATTCCTGAAAGTACACGCTTGTAAATGCTTTCGCGGTCAATCTCCAGTTGTTCAACCGGAGTGTAACGGATAAAAAGAATGAGTGCAAATGCGATGAAATAAGTGCTGGCGTCTAACAGAAAAATATCGTGCAAATTCCATTTAGAAATATCAAAACCTAAGTGAATTTTTATGCCCAACAAATCAAAGATTCCATTGTCTGTTCCTGATAAAAGTATAGCAGCAATAGCTCCGGCAAGCACACTGGTGCTTTGTCCCATAATTTCAATATAGGAAGTTACTTTGCGATAATATTCTTTGGTGGTCAACTCTTGTCCGAACGCATAAAGCGTTGGATAATGAATATTGTAATTGAACATTGTAGCCGCAAAAACAAACATCACCAGCAACACAGGAATGCTGCCTGTTAAATAGCCGCACAACGCAACTGCTGCAAGAATAGCTCCACCTGAAAGTGAAGCAATAAGAAAAATGTTTTTGCGTGGAAAACGGTCAACCAACGTTCCGCAATACAAACTCCAGAAAATGGTAAGAAAAGTAACGGCCGCATACATTGTTCCGAATGCTCCCGGGTCGTTTAATTCCGTTGTAAAATACCAGGGAATAGCCAGCATGCTGATACCCTGAGCAAAACCGGAAATAGCATTGGCTGTAAAAAGAAGTGCGAGGGCTTTTTTGTTTTTCATAAAGCGCGGCAAAGCTAATTTGTTTTCCCTTTGCGCACTTTACGTCTTTGAGGTAAAAAAATCTTTGCGTCCTTTGCGTGAACCAACCAATGGAAATACAATTAGAAAAAGCCAGGAAGTATTGTGCTTATGAAGAGCGTTGCCAACAGCAGGTGCGCGACAAACTCTATGACTGGGAACTGCATCAGAAAGAAGTAGAACAGATTATTTCGCAATTGATTTCAGAAGGATTTATTAACGAAGAACGTTTTGCAAAATCATTTGCACGCGGAAAATTCAGGATAAAAAAATGGGGGCGGGTGAAAATAAAGTACGAATTGAAGAAGCACCGTATTACCGATTACTGCATTAAAAGAGGACTTCAGGAGATCGATGAGAAGGAGTACATTAAAACGCTGCAGGACTCGGCAGAGAAAAAATCAAGACTAATTAAAGAAAAACATCCTCTGAAAAAGAAATATAAACTGATGACTTTTCTGGTAGGAAAAGGATTTGAAAGTGATTTGGTGAGAGGCGTTGTAGAAAAAATGCTGAAGAAATAATCTGAATACTATATCTTCGCGCCATGGTAACAGTAGACAATATTCAAGAGATTAACGGGCGCGTAGAGGCTCTGAGGAGGCATCTTTGACATCGACAGAAAACTGCGTGAGATAGCGGAAGAGGAAGAAACAACAACCGCACCGGGCTTTTGGGACGACCCCGAAAAAGCCGAAGGATTATTCAAGAAAATAAATTCTAAAAAAGCATGGACCAACGCGTTTAAAAATGCGGAGGCATCACGTGATGATCTTGCCGTGATGTATGATTTCTTCAAGGCCAATGAGGTAAGCGAAGAAGAGTTAGAGCAACAATACAAAACCACACAAAAAGTTGTTGAAGATTTAGAATTCAAGAACATGCTCAGTGGCAAAGAAGACCATTTGGATTGTGTTATCAGCATCAATGCAGGTGCAGGCGGAACCGAAAGTTGCGATTGGGCAGCTATGCTTTTACGGATGTACAGAATGTGGGCCGAGAAAAATGGGTTTAAAGTAAGTGATGTAGATCTGCAGGATGGCGATGTGGCAGGAATAAAATCTGTAACCATACATATTGAAGGTGAATATGCTTACGGTTATTTGAAAGGCGAAAATGGTGTGCATCGTCTGGTGCGCATTTCACCCTTTGATGCCAATGCAAAACGTCATACTTCATTTGCTTCGGTTTATGCTTATCCATTAATTGACGACAGCATTGAGATTGATGTAAATCCCGGTGATCTGGAATTTGAAACCTTCCGTTCAGGTGGTGCAGGCGGACAAAACGTAAACAAAGTAGAAACAGCTGTACGCCTGCTGCATAAGCCAACCGGCATTATTATCAAAAATCAGGAAAGCCGCTCTCAGATGCAGAACAAAGAGAATGCGATCAAACTTTTGAAATCGCAGTTGTATGAAATGGAGATGCGCAAACGTAGGGAGGCAAGTGACATTATTGAGGGCTCCAAGAAAAAAATTGAGTGGGGTTCACAGATACGCAACTATGTTTTGCATCCTTATAAACTGGTTAAAGACCTGCGAACCGATTATGAAACATCCAATGCACAGGGCGTTCTGGATGGTGACCTTTATGATTTTATCAAAACCTATTTAATGGAATATGGCAAAAACTGATAAGCTTGTTATCTATCATAACCCGCGCTGCACCAAAAGCCGCGAAACACTGGCACTGATTGAAACAAAGAAACCTGAAATTGTGGAATATCTGAAAACGCCACCTTCGGCAACAGAACTGAAATCATTGCTTAAAAAACTCGGATTAAATGTTCAGGAAATTATCCGCAAAAAAGAATCGCTGTTTATTGAAAAATACAAAGACAAAAAACTAAGTGATGAAAAGTGGATGGAGGTTTTAGTTAAAAATCCTATTCTGATTGAACGCCCCATAGTGGTAAAAGGAAATAAAGCAGTGATTGGACGACCGCCTGAAAATGTTTTGACATTGTTGTAACCACGCATTTATCTTTCTTAATTTTACAGTCGAAATTCTTCTTCTCATTCTTTCCTGCTGTTATGTTTATTACTGCTTTTGTCAGAAAAAGTATTCTTAGTTTTCTTTTTATAACAGCCTGCTCGTTTTTTTCTTTTGCCCAAAAAGTTGGCGTAGTATTAAGTGGTGGCGGCAGCAGTGGCATGGTACATATTGGTGTGCTCAAAGCCTTGGAAGAAAACAATATTCCTATTGATTATATAGCAGGAACTTCTGCCGGTGGATTGGTTGGCGGAATGTATGCAGCAGGAATGACTCCCGCAGAAATGGAAGAATTTGTCCGTTCCCAACAATTCATAAACATGAGTAAAGGAATTATTGAAGAACAGTTTATCTACTATTTTAAATCTAAAGAAGAAAAATCGGATTGGATTTCTCTGCGATTTAACCGCAGCAAAGATTCTGTATTAAAAGCTGTGTTACCTACAAACATTATGTCACCATTCCCAATGGATTTTTCACTGATGGAATTGGCTGCCGCTGCTTCAGCAGCCTGTAATTACAACTTCGACAGTTTGTATATTCCCTTTCGCTGTGTGGCCGCTGATGTGGCAAACAAGAAGCAGGTAATTTTCAGAAAAGGGGATCTTTCTGAAGCAATCCGGTCCACTATTTCCTATCCGTTTTACCTCAAACCAATTACGGTTGACGGACAGGTTTTGTTTGATGGTGGTTTGTATAACAACTTCCCGGCTGATGTGGTACTGGAAGACTTTTATCCTGATATGATAATAGGTAGCACCGTTGCAGCAAACACAGCCCCGCCTGACGAAGACAATGTAATCAGTCAAATCAAAAATATGCTGATGATGAAAACCGATTACAGTGTTATTTGTGAAAATGGAATCATTATTGAGCCCCAACTGAACGACATCGGGCTCTTTGATTTCAGCCAATCTAAATACGTAATTGATGAAGGTTATAAAGAAACAATGAAGCGAATGCCGGAAATAAAGGCAGCAATTGCAAGACGTGTTTCGGTGGAAGAACGCACAATCAAACGCACTAATTTTCTGAACAAAAAAGATGCACTTGTTTTTGACAACATCTACATCAACGGGCTTACCCGCTATGAAGCGCTTTATGTTGAACGCAGTCTGAAAAAGAAGAAAAATGAAAATATCACTGTTACCGATTTGCGGAAACGCTATTTCAAATTAGTGGCCGATGACAAAATCAAAAAGATATACCCGCGCGCAAAGTTCAACCGCACCAGCGAATTTTATGACCTGTATCTTGATATCCAGAAAGACAATGATTTTATTGCACAGTTTGGTGGAAATTTTTCTTCGCGCTCTATCAATAATGCATTCATTGGTTTGCAATATAAATACCTGGGCTTCGCAGCAGTC
This sequence comes from Chitinophaga pinensis, assembly GCA_945861685.1. Lineage (GTDB taxonomy): Bacteria > Bacteroidota > Bacteroidia > SXHM01 > SXHM01 > SXHM01. The sequence goes on from CAMAVO010000005.1 coordinate 27,282, forward strand.
AGCATTTCAGCCAACACCTATTTCGGCAGGTTTTATACTTCAGGGCAACTCAAAGGCAGAATTGATATCCCAGCTGTGGTTCCGTTTTATCTTGAAGCCGGAGCCACTATTAATCAGTGGAATTATTTCAACAGCGCCTCTACTTTTTTTGAGACCATAAAACCTTCTTTTCTGATTTCAACAGATACCTATGGCGAGGTTTCAGCAGGTATGCCCGCTACCTACAAAGGGAAAGTTGTAATAGGCCTCAATGGCGGACAAGTCGTTAACCAGTATTATCAGACAAAAAGTTTCTTGCAAACCGACACCACTGATGATTTAACTTTTAAATTTTTGTCTACTAACGCATCTTACGAAACCAATACTCACAACCGCAAACAATATGCAAACAAGGGTCGATTTTTTAATATGCGAGTGCGTTATGTACAGGCAGATGTGTATGAAAATCCGGGTTCAACAGGCAAAATCGATACGCGTGCAGTTGACTTCAAGCGCTGGATACAGGCAAAAGTAGTTTTTGACACTTACCTGAAAAGTTACAGCTTTTATAAACTCGGTATTTATGCCGAAGCCGTTTATAGTTCGCAACCATTCTTTTCTAACTATTCATCAACCGTTCAGTTTGCACCAACCTTTCAGCCTTTCCCTGAAAGCAGCACTTTGTTTTATCCTGATTTCAGGGCTAATCAATATGTGGGTTTAGGCGCACGAAATGTTTTTGAAATTCTAAAAAATCTTGATTTGCGAATTGAAGGATATGCTTTTCAACCTTGGCGTGAGATAGTACGCAATGATGATTTTACGGCTTCATATGCTGATAAAATAAAGATGCCCCGCTTTATGGCTTCGTTTGCATTGGTGTTCAGTTCTCCTATTGCACCTGTGAGTTTCAGTGCAAATTTTTATGACAAACAAAACGATAACTGGTCGTTTTTATTTAACGTAGGCTATATTCTGTTTAATAAAAAAGCGTTGGATTGATTTATAGTTTTCTCTATTATTGTGAAAATTATTTAAACAATCCTTATGAGTATCCGGCCGTTTCATCTTGCCTTTCCGGTAAAAGATTTACAGGAAACAAAAAAATTCTACAGAGAAATTCTTGGTTGCAAAGTTGGCAGAACCGATGTAAACTGGATTGATTTTGATTTTTTCGGGCATCAGCTTTCGGCACACTTAAAACCTTCAGAAACCCGGAAGGTTGAGGGCAGTGCTGTTGATGGTAAAAATGTTCCCGTTCTGCATTGGGGTGTTATTCTTGAAATGGAACAATGGGAAAAACTGGCTGAAAATCTGAGAGGCAATAACATTAAATTTATCATTGAACCTTACATCCGTTTTAAAGGTCAGGTTGGCGAACAAGCGACTATGTTTTTTCTTGACCCGAGTGGAAATGCATTGGAATTTAAAGCATTCAAAAACGATGCTTCCATTTTTGCTACCTAGAAAATGAGACCACAGCAAAGCGACTACAATCCTTATTTCGACAATTATATTTCGTTGGTAAAAGGCGAAAATATTTTAGCTGCACTTGAAAGCAATTATAAAATCATACAGCAGTTTTTAAAATCAATTCCTGAAGAAAAAGGTGATTATAGTTATGCTGATGACAAATGGAGTGTTAAGCAGGTGATTATTCATATCACAGACACTGAGCGGGTTTTTGCTTATCGCGCATTGAGCATTGCAAGAGCCGATACCACTCCTCTTCCGGGCTATGATGAAAACATATGGGCTGAAAACTATGCTGCTGAAAAAAGAACACTTGCTGATGTTGTGGAAGAATTTTTGTCTTTAAGACAAAGCACTATTCATCTTGTTAAATCATTTGACGAAATAATGTTTGCCCGGAAAGGAACAGCCAACAATAATCCTGCATCTGTTATTGCATTGGTTTATATTATTGCCGGTCATGAGCTTCATCACCTGAATGTGCTGAGAGAAAGATACGAGCTTTAATAACGAACAATAAAAAAGTCCTGCCTCAACCGAGACAGGACTTTTTTAATTTAAACTCAACAAATCGTTTACGCTTCTGCTGCTAGAGGAGCAACCGATACGTAAGAAACGTCATCAGCTTTTTTCTTGAAAACTACTACGCCATCAACCAAAGCGAATAAAGTATGGTCTTTACCAATACCTACATTCAATCCCGGGTGGTGTTTAGTTCCGCGCTGACGAACAATAATATTACCTGCGTTAACCGCTTGGCCGCCAAATATTTTTACGCCAAGACGTTTGCTATGTGATTCCCTGCCGTTTTTGGTACTACCGGCTCCTTTCTTGTGTGCCATGTTCTTTTAGTTTTTTAAAATTATTCTTCGGTTTTTTCAACTTTCTCTTTCTTCGGAGCTGCTTTTTTAGCTGCTTTTTCTCCACCAATGCTCTCAATTTGAATTTGAGTAAGGTATTGACGGTGACCGTTTGATTTCTGGTAGCCTTTTCTGCGTTTTTTCTTGAAAATGATTACTTTATCATCTTTCAGGTGGCTCAGGATCTTAGCTGAAATTTTAACGCCTTCTACATTTGGTGTTCCTACGGTTACTTTACCGTCATTTTCTACCAACAAAACGTTCTCAAACTCAACGTTTGCGCCTTCTTTGCCTTCCAAGCGGTGTACATACACTTTCATGTCTTTTTCCACTTTAAACTGTTGTCCGGCTATATCAACTATTGCGTACATTTTACTTGTTTTAATGTTAATAACTTGTTCTCAATTTTTTTTGAGGGGCAGCAAAGGTAGAAAAAGATTCATTCGCACCAAATGAAAATTAAGTATCTTCTAAAATTTAATCTCTTATAGGCTTATTCAACAACAGTCATCCTGATACTCTGCGTTCCCTGCGAAGTATTCAGACGGGCAAGATAGATTCCCTGTGCTAAGTTCAGCTCCTTTGACGAAAACTCAAAGCGATGCTGTCCTGCTCCAAACTGCGCATTGGCAAGCGTGGTAATTTTTTCGCCTGCCATGTTAAATACATCTAACTGTATTCTGTCAGAAGCAGGAAGAGTAACATAAATCTGAGTGCTTTCTCTGAATGGATTTGGGAAACTGATGAAAGAAACGGGATTTGTATGTTCACTAACAGAAGAAGCAGTATCAGGTAGCGCTTCTTGTGTGTACTGAACATAAAACAGCATCATTTCATCCTGAGTAGTGTTGCCCCACAGAATTGTATCATCCGTAAAATTCTGGTAGGTGGCTTCCATGATTATCCCAGTTTGAATAGAAACTTCATATAGCGGATCAAAGATGCGGACTGCCGGATGTTCCCAGTCATAAAAGCCCTGATTGAATGAATAATCACGGTTATAAAATCCTTCATAAAACTGCTCGCCTTTTCCTCCGTTTGCAGTGCTTTTATAGAGATCAAAATCTTTGCCGCGAGCATGCGTATGCCCCTGCAACGACCAGATATGCCATGTTGGAGCCTGAGGATAAAAAGGGAAGCCAAAACGGTATGTAAAAGTATGGTCAACCCCATCGTTAGGAATAATTAAATCCTGACCGAAATCTCCTGTTCCCAGAATAAACTCAACTCCATTAATTGGAATAAGCACCGAAAACATTTCAATCTTATTTGTATCAGGTACTGTAGTATAAACATTGGTATATGCTTCAGCTGCTATAATTGAATCCGTGTCATAGTTTACAATGTGATAATTCATATCCAGGACCTCATTTCCTTGCCAGTGAAAAGCGGTGTTTCCGGGAAGGTTATAAGCAAAAGCATCTTGCCAGGTAGCAACCATATTGTTCACGCCTAAAGAACTTCCTTCGGGGTCATTAATATTTCTCATCCCTGCAGGGTAATCTGCGTCTGTGCCATCAATAAATTTGTAAATGATGAAGTGATGCGATTCGTCATTAAACCAGGTTTCAAGTTTTCCTACATCAACGCTGTCGGCAAACAAGGAGATGTCTTGTTTTTTGAAATATTAAACCTCTTGTTGTGGTGCCAGAAAGAATGGCCCCATGCGCAACTGAAAACCTTCGCCTTCAGCAGGCGCAGGTGGTGTTGCCTGACGCGGCTTTCCGTTCACATGGTAGTAGTCATACAAAAGTTGCGGGTCAACAGCCTGTCCCGTTTCTTTTGCTCCGAAAAGTATCCATTGGCGAATAAGTTCTACTTCTTCTTTTTCAAGTACAGGTTGACCATCAGGCATTGAATTTCCTTCAGCAACTTCAATCGGGTAATAATCATCCCATGCATTATAAGAGCATTTGCGTAATAAAAAACTTTTCTCGGGATGACCAGGATAAATGCGTTTGTAGCCCTTTGATAAAGCAGTTGGATTTACAGGATTTATACCTACAATATTATCATAAACTACAGCAGCATCACCACCTCCATAAAGGTCAAGATTTCCCGATGTTCCGCCATTTCCGTGGCATCCTACTGTGCAGTTTGCCTGAAAAAGTGAATACACTTGTTGATAGGTATCCTGTGCTGTTGCATTTAAGCTGATAAGCGCAATAGCGCCAACTACCATTTTTTTCATAAAAGCCTTAATCTATTTTTACAATTTGTTTTGAAATGCTTTCACCGTTTACACTCAGGCGAACATAATAGGTTCCGCTTGTCCAACCCGGGGCATTGGTATTAATCTGTGCGTATTTTTTGCCTGGTGTTTCTGTTTTGTTCATCAGGTTGGCAACTAACTTACCATTGATATCATAAATATCAATTGCCACGGTTGATTCTTCTTTGAGGTTATAAGAGAAGTTTAAAATATCTGCAACCGGGTTTGGATATGCCGAAATATTATCAGCTGCTGTGATTGCTTCGTTAATTCCTATTGGAGCGTTAACGGTGTATTGCATAAAAACAAGCATCATTTCATCGGCAGTTGTTAAACCAAAAGTGATAAGGAATGCCTGTTCATTCGGGTCGCTGATTTTATATTTTGCTTCGTGAACAATTCCTTTTGAAGCCTCAACTGTTTCCAGCGGATCAAAATATTTATTGGCAGGGTGTTGCCAATCGTAATAACCCTGATTGAAGGTATAGTCGGTATTGTAATTTCCGTCATAGATAATATCACCCTTACTGCCGTTAGCATTGCGTTTATAAATGTCGTAGGCTGTTCCGTACTTATGAGTATGGGTAGAAAGAAACCAAATGTTCCAATCATCTTGTGAACCGGATTCAAATTTAGAACCTGTAAAGGTTTGTTCTTCTCCGTTATTAAAGATAAGCAATGCTGTAGGATTATAAATAACCAGTTCTGATTTCATTTCGCGCTCAGCAGTTCCAATTGGTTGAGTGTAAATATTCGCATATCCTTCGGCAGCCAAAATTGAATCTTCAGCATAGTTGATGATGTGGTAATTCAAATCTATCACTGCGCTGTCGGTGAAATAATATGCTGTATTATCAGGCAGGTCCGTTGTTTCTGAATCTACCCAGCCCACAATGTACTTTGTCTGGTCGGGAAACACATTGGAAACATCAACGGTACGCAAACCTTCTTCCAACTCGCTTTCAGCACCAGGCAGAAAACCAAAAAGCAAGAAGTGGTGCGAATCATCATCAATTGTGCAGCTAAGTTTGTTGGCTTCAAATGGTGTGGAATTGAAAACAGCTGCTTTTTTATAGTATTCAATTTCCTGCAAAGGGTCAAGAAATACAGGCCCTATATGCAACTGATAGCCTTCACCGGGTGCAGGTGCCGGAGGAACTGCAATTCTTGGTCTTCCGTTTACATGGTAATAATCGTAAAGCGTTTGAGTGCTTACCACCTGTCCGCTTTGCGGTGCGCCATATTGTATCCACTGACGAATTAATTCCACTTCTTCTTTCTCTAATGTTGGCTGATTATCGGGCATTGCTGCTCCTTCCGTTAAATCAAGGCTGTAGGCAGCGTCCCATGAAGATGTTGCGCATTTGCGCAGTAAAAAACTACGTTCAGGGTAGCCAGGGGCTATACGTTTATGTCCTTTTGCAGCGGCAGCAGGATTTACCGGTGTAACATTAACTATGTTGTTGTAAACGGTGCTTGCACTTCCTCCGCCATAAAGGTCAAGGTTGCCTGAATTGCCTCCATTGCCGTGGCAACCAACGGTGCAGTTGGCTTGAAAAAGGTTGTAAACACGTTGGTAAGTTGATTGTGCCGATGCGCTGAAAACAGAAAATGCCAGTGCAGAAAAAATGTAAAAATGTTTCATTAAAAGTGTATTGATAGTTGTGTAATCGCCTTTTTTTAAGGCGGATAAAGGTAATTAATCCATAATGCCACACCGCTCAATCTCTTCCAGATACCTTAAAAATAGACGAAACATGCATTTGTGCCGATAAACAAGGTTATTGGTTCGCCTTATTCAAGATGTGAAAAAAATCATAAAAAACAATGGTTTAACAAACATCAATTCTTATACATTTGCGCGATTTTATATGAATAAGTTCATGAAAAAAGTTCTGTTTTTTGTTCTCGCTTTTGTTGGCATGCAGGTATATTATTCCTGTTCTTCTGGCGGAAAAGATAACGTTGTTTCTACAGCCGAAATGAATATTACGCTTGACGGAATGACCTGTGCTGAAGGTTGCGCCAAAACCATTGAAAAAACGGTTGGCGAACTGGCAGGCGTTACCTACAGCAACGTAAATTTTGAAGAAAAGACAGCTACCTTCAAATTTGATGATACAAAGACTAACGAAAAAGATATTCTTGCCGCCATTGCCGCTTTAAACGAAGGACAATACAAAGTAACCCATGTAGAGGTGAAAATTGAAAAGAAAGCAACAGAAGGCGAACAAGACACTAAAGTAGAAGCAGTTGAAGAAGAATTAATGAAAGATACTGCCGTTTAAACCAACCAATAACCAACCAAACCAACCATAAAATCAAACCAACATGTTCAACATTAAAACCTATACCCTAATTCTGTTCTCTGCATTTTTTATGAATGCAATAACAGCAAGACCTGCTTTGTCGCAAAACAATGGTGACGACCAGTTTAAATTAACGGCTTTTCCTAACCCTTCCTCTTCTTCTATAACTATTAATTACCAGCTTCCGCAAAACACACCTGTGAAGCTGATGATTTTCAGCGTTGACGGCAGCGTGGGTAAAGTTTTGTTTGCCGGCAACCGCACAGCGGGTGAGTACAACGAAACGTATTATATCTCAACGCTTGCTCCCGGCCAGTATTTTTACCAATTGCAAACCGATACTGATTTGGTTACCAAATCCATCAGCATGGTAAGCGGGTCTGGGAAGCAGAATTAGTCTCTTCAAAATCATTTTAAATAAAAAGTCCCCCGCCTGAGGCGGGGGACTTTTTATTTACTACCCGTGGCAGTTCTTATACTTCTTACCGCTTCCGCAGGGGCAAGGGTCGTTGCGGCCTATTTTGTCTTCCACTTTCACCGGCATTGGTTTTTCCTGCTCGGTGTTGGGAACTCCGGGTTGGCGGGGTGCGCCTATTTCGTCTCTTCCGGTTTTCAGGTTAGCCTCGGGTTTAGGCGGTGCAAGGTTGCGTTTGAAACTTGTTGGAGCCTGCTCAGGCAATGTGCCTTTGAAAAGGAAAGGAACAATCTCGCGATTGATTTTCCCCAACAAGGTTTTGAATAATTCAAATGACTCGAATTTGTAAATCAGTAAAGGGTCCTTCTGCTCGTAAGCCGCATTCTGCACCGATGATTTCAACTCATCCATTTCGCGGAGGTGCTCTTTCCAGATGTCGTCAATAATGGCGAGCACAATGTTTTTCTCAAACGATGTAGCCAAAACTTTTCCGCGTGTTTCGTAGGCTTTTTTAAGATTTGTAACAACGTTCAGTGTTTTTATTCCGTCACTGAAAGGAATTACAATATTCTCAAAACTTTGTCCTTCGTTTTCATACACTTGTTTGATTACAGGGAAGGCACGTTCGGCACTGAAATCTTTCTTCTGCTTGTATTTTTCTTCCAGATATTGGAATACTTTTTCGCTCAGAACATTTGTGTTGGTTGATGCAAATTCTTCAGTTGTTAGAGGCGATTCCACAGAGAAGGTGCGGATAAGCTCAATTTTAAATCCTTCAAAATCTTTGGTCTCGCGGTATTGTTCTACCACGCTTTCGCAGGTGTCGTATATCATGTTCGAGATGTCAACCGACAGGCGGTCGCCATACAAAGCGTGGCGTCTGCGTTTGTAAATAACCTCGCGCTGCGAGTTCATTACATCATCGTATTCCAGCAAACGTTTACGTGTTCCGAAGTTGTTTTCCTCTACTTTTTTCTGCGCACGCTCGATTGATTTTGTCATCACCGAATGTTGAATAACCTCGCCTTCTTTGTGTCCGAGGCGGTCCATCCATTTGGTCATTCTGTCGCCACCGAAAAGGCGCATGAGGTTATCTTCCAGCGAAACAAAGAACTGCGAAGAACCGGGGTCACCCTGCCTTCCCGCACGACCACGTAACTGGCGGTCAACACGTCTGCTCTCGTGGCGCTCTGTACCTACAATGGCCAAACCTCCCACTTCTTTTACCCCCGCACCCAATTTAATATCCGTTCCGCGACCAGCCATGTTAGTAGCAATGGTTACAGCACCTTTTTGTCCTGCGCCTGCAACAATTTCTGCTTCGCGCTGGTGCAACTTCGCATTTAAAACATTGTGTTTAATGTTTTTCATTTTCAACATGCGCGAAAGCAATTCCGAGATCTCAACCGATGTTGTTCCCACCAGAACAGGGCGTCCCTGTTCGGTCAATTTTACAATCTCTTCAATCACTGCTCCGTATTTTTCGCGGGCAGTTTTATAAACTAAATCTTCGCGGTCGTTACGGGCAATGGGGCGATTGGTAGGGATTACCATCACGTCTAATTTGTAAATATCCCAAAATTCTCCTGCTTCTGTTTCGGCAGTTCCGGTCATACCCGCCAGCTTGTTATACATGCGGAAATAATTCTGCAGGGTGATGGTGGCATACGTTTGTGTTGCTGCCTCTACCTTTACATTTTCCTTTGCTTCAATTGCCTGATGCAAACCATCGGAATACCTGCGGCCTTCCATGATACGCCCTGTTTGCTCGTCAACAATTTTTACTTTGTTTTCAATTACCACATACTCCACATCCAATTCAAAAAGGGTGTACGCTTTCAGCAATTGGTTGATGGTGTGAATGCGTTCTGACTTGATGGCAAAATCGCGCATCAGGTCTTCTTTTTTCTTTGCTTTTTCGTGGTCGTCAACGCTGAGGTGTTCAATTTCTGCCACTTTGGTTCCCATGTCGGGAAGCACAAAGAACTCTGTATCATCAGAGTTTCCGGTGATGAGGTCGATACCTTTTTCGGTTAATTCTATGGAGTTATTTTTCTCGTCAATCACAAAAAACAGTTCGGCATCTACCTTGTGCATTTCCTTGTTCTGGTCCTGCATGTAGAAGTTCTCGGTTTTCTGCATGATGGTTTTTACGCCCGGCTCACTCAGGTATTTGATGTGTGCCTTGTTTTTTGGTAAGCCGCGCTGTGAGCGGAATAACAACAAACCACCTTCTTCTTCTTTTCCTTCTTTGATTAAACGCTTTGATTCTGAAAGTGCATTGTTAACGTAATTACGTTGCGCCTGAATCAGTCGTTCAATCTTCGGTTTCATTTCGGTAAACTCCTGTTTATCGCCTTTTGGAGTTGGTCCTGAAATAATGAGTGGCGTACGTGCATCGTCAATCAAAACTGAATCGACCTCATCGACAATCGCGTAATTGTGTTTGCGCTGCACTAAATCTTCGGGGCTGCGCGCCATGTTGTCACGCAGGTAATCAAAACCAAACTCGTTGTTAGTTCCATAAGTGATGTCGGCTAAATAAGCTTTTCTGCGGGCTTCGGAATTGGGTTGGTGGTTGTCGATACAATCAACGGTTATTCCATGAAATTCAAACAAAGGGCCCATCCACTCGCTGTCCCTGCGGCTGAGGTAATTGTTTACTGTAACAAGGTGTACGCCTTTTCCGGTAAGTGCATTCAGGTAAACGGGAAGTGTACCTACCAGCGTTTTTCCTTCACCTGTTCCCATCTCGGCAATTTTACCCGAGTGCAGAGCAATACCACCAATGAGCTGCACATCGTAGTGTACCATGTCCCATTTTATTTCGGTGCCACCTGCAATCCAGCGGCTGTGCCAAACGGCACTGTTGCCTTCAATTACCACATGTGGTTTGTGCACCGAAAGGTCGCGGTCCATCTGGCTTGCATTAACACGCAGGGTATCGTTTTCAGTAAAACGTTTTGCTGTTTCTTTCACCACCGCAAAGGCTTCGGGAAGTAGTTCGAGCAGAACTTCTTTTGTTTTTTCTTTTATAGTTTCTTCCAGTTTGTCGATGCGCTCATACAGCGTTTCTTTTTCGTGCGCGTCTATTTCGTTGTTGGTCTCTATCTTTTCGCGGATGGAAGCAATTTCATCGTTTTCGGTTTTCAGAAAATCCTGAATACGCTTACGGAAGTCGTCTGATTTAGCACGAAGCTGGTCGTGAGAAAGTGAAGCAAGTTTCGGGAATTCGATTTTAATTTTTTCAACCAGGGGCATCACTTCTTTGATGTCGCGGTCGGCTTTGCTTCCGAATATTTTTCCGGCTAAGCCGCTAATAAAGTTTATCATCTTACTGTGTTCGGGTGTTCAGGTGTTAATGTGTTCAGGTTTTGAAGTTGAACGCGTTTGTCAATTATTACACCAATGCTGAAACTCTGACAGGGTGTCAGCAAAGGGCGTGCGAAGGTAGAAAAATTAGTTACCACCCCCAGCCCCCTCCTTGAAAAAAGGAGGGGTAGAGTTTTATAATTCTTTTCTAAGCCTTGCCACGGGAATATTGAGCATTTCGCGGTATTTGGCAACGGTTCTGCGGGCAATGTTGTAGCCTTTTTCTTTCAGGATTTGGGCGAGCTTATCGTCAGCTACGGGTTTGCGCTTGTCTTCTGCGGCAATGGTTTCGGAAAGTATTTTCTTTACCTCGCGTGACGAAACTTCTTCGCCTTCATCATTTGAAAGCGACTCGGAAAAGAAGGATTTTATTAAAAATGTTCCGAACTGGGTTTGAACGTATTTGCTGTTCGAAACGCGGGAGATGGTGGAAATATCCAGACCCACAATTTCTGAAATGTCTTTCAAGATCATGGGCTTCAGTTTGGTTTCATCGCCTGTGAGAAAATACTCGGTCTGGAAAGTCATGATGGAATCCATAGTAACCAGCAGCGTTTGCTGACGCTGAAGTATGGCATCAATAAACCATTTTGCCGAATCTATTTTTTGTTTGATGAAGACGGTGGCATCCTTCATTTCTTTGGGATGATTTTTTTTGTTGCCGCCATATTCTTTCAGCATCTCTTTGTATTCCTTGCTTACTTTCAGAGCAGGTGCGTTGCGTTGGTTGAGCGAAAGTTCCAACACACCCTCGTTGTTAGTGATGATAAAATCGGGCACCACATTGGAAACGCTTTTCACATTATCGGCCATTGTGTTGCCCGGGCGTGGATTCAGTTTCAGGATTTCACCTATGGCATCTTTTAAATCTTCGGGTTCCAGTTCCAGGTCTTTGGAGATTTTATCGTAATGCTTTTTGATGAACTCGTCCATCATTTTGTCAATGATTACGATGGCCGTGTGGTTGGTGATGCTGTGTTCTCTGCGTTTGAGTTGCAGTAACAGACACTCACGTAAATCACGGGCGCCCACTCCGGGTGGGTCAAATTGTTGAATGATGTGCAGCAACTCGTCCAACTCCTTTTCGGTGGTGGTGATGTTTTGTCCGAAAGCTAAATCGTCAGCCATTGCAGTAAGTTCTCTGCGCAGGTAGCCATCATCATCAATGTTTCCGAGAATGTGTACTGCAATGTTATGCTGGCGTTCATCTAATCTGCGCATTCCTAATTGTTCAATCAGCGCCTCCTGAAAACCGGCTGTTCCAACTATGGGAACTTCCTTTCGCTCGTCATCAGGGCTGGTGTTGTTTGCTGATAGTTTGTAGTCGGGAATACCGTCATCGTCTTCATCAAAATAATCGTCAATGTCATGATCTTCATTGTCTTTTATTTCTTCCTGTTTTTCTTCTTCCAGTTCTTCTTCGTTTTCCGGAGTTTCTTCCTCGTCTTTTAGTTCCTCGTCCGTTTCTTCAGGTGTTTCCAGTTCATCATCGTTTTCTTCGCCTTCTTCCAGTGCAGGATTTATTTCCATCTCTTCCTTGATGCGTTGCTCTAATTCCATAGTAGGAATTTGCAGCAGCTTCATCAGTTGAATCTGTTGCGGACTAAGTTTTTGCTGGAGCTTTAGTTGTAACCGTTGGTTAAGCATACATCAAAATTCGGCATTTTTAGGGAAACGAGGAAATGGAATAACATCGCGGATGTTGGTCATGCCGGTAACGAACATCATCAAACGCTCGAAGCCCAAACCAAAACCTGCGTGGGGCACTGTTCCGAACTGGCGCGTTTCCAGATACCACCACAAACTTTTTTCTTCAATTCCTACTTCTGTAATTCTGCGGTGAAGTTTTTCATATACTTCTTCACGCTGCGAACCGCCAACAATTTCGCCAATGCCGGGGAATAAAATATCCATTGCCGCAACGGTTTTTCCGTCATCATTCTGTTTCATGTAAAACGCTTTGATGGCAGCAGGGTAGTTATAAAGTATAACGGGTTTTTTAAAATGTTTTTCTACCAGAAAACGTTCGTGCTCGCTTTGTAAATCAGCACCCCACTCGTTAATGATATAAGAGAATTGTTTCTTTTTGTTGGGTTTTGATTCTCGCAGAATTTCAATTGCTTCGGTGTAAGTCAAACGCACAAAATCGTTTTCTGTAACAAACTTCAGCTTTTCAATCAACTCAAGCGGACTGCGTTCGGCCTCGGGTTTTGATTTTTCTTCGTCCAGCAATCTTCCGCTCAGGAATTTTAAATCGTCTTCGCAGTTTTCTAAAATATATTTCACCACTGACACCAGCATGTCTTGCGCCAGCGTCATGTTATCGTTGATGTCGGCAAAAGCAACTTCGGGTTCTATCATCCAGAACTCGGCAAGGTGGCGCGAGGTATTTGAGTTCTCGGCACGGAAGGTTGGTCCGAAGGTGTACACTTTTGAAAGTGCCAATGCACCCAATTCAGCTTCCAATTGTCCGGAAACAGTAAGGTTGGTTTCTTTGCCAAAGAAATCCTGACTGTAATCAACTGTGCCGTCTTCTTTAAGCGGAGGATTTTTTGCATTCAACAACGTAACACGAAATATTTCGCCAGCGCCTTCGGCATCAGACCCGGTAATGATGGGCGAGTGGATGTTGTAAAATCCGCGATCATTAAAAAATTTGTGGATGGCAAACGTGAGTGCATGACGGATGCGGAACACCGCACTAAAGGTGCTGGTTCGGAAACGCAGGTGAGCAATCTCCCGCAAAAATTCAAGCGAATGTTTTTTTGGTTGCAGCGGAAATTTTTCAGGGTCGGCAACACCGTAAACAAAAACCTGAGTTGCCTGAATTTCTACTGTTTGTCCTGCGCCCGTTGATTTTACCAATGTTCCGGTAACGCCAACAGCAGCACCTGTGGTAACCTGTTTCAACTCTTCTTCCGAGAATTTTGTCATGTCGGCAACTACTTGGATATTGTTGATGGTAGAGCCATCGTTGAGCGCAATAAATTGCACAAAAGAGTTTCCGCGTTTGGTGCGTACCCAACCTTTAACGGTTACTTCACGGTCAACTTCGGTTGAGGTTAATAATTCTTTTACGGGTGTATGTTTTCTGTCTTGCACGTTCTCTGCTTTGTTTTATTTCTGGCGCAAAGTAAATCAAAATTCACCTAATTTCGTGCGCTTCTGCATATATGCCTGTTCAAACTTTTTATATACGCAACATGGTAAGTTCGCGCTGCATCCGCTCGGTGGGCGATGCGATAAAACTTGCCGGTGCCCAGGAAGAAGAAAAAACCACTTTAGGCAAAGCAGTCATTTCTTATGACCCCGGAAAATTCAGGAAAGAAGAGTTTGTAAGAGCCTTGCGTGATGAGGGTTTTGAAGTGATTGAAAGCAAAGAGGAGCAAGCTGTTGAACAAATAAAAGTGGCGGCAATTGAATTGGTGTATCATGCCAATAATGCCAATTCACTTATCCGCAATTCGGATTACCTGAGTGAAAAAGTGGGGATGACTTACAACTCACTGAGCAAACTTTTTTCAGAGAAGACAGGACATACTTTAGAGAAGTATATCATTCTGCTGAAGATTGAAAAAGCAAAAGAATTACTGAGTTATAATGAATATACGTTGAGCGAAATTGCCTACATGATGGGCTACAGCAGTGTGCAATACCTGAGTAATCAATTCAGACAGATTACGGGTTACACAGTTTCGGAATACAAGACCAAAGGCATCAACGACCGCAGACCGCTGGATAAGTTGTTGGAATAATTACCGCCCGGTAATTATAAGATTACCTCTGTAAATTTTATTCTCTTTTTGCAGTAAATAATAATACTGTCCTACGGCAAGACCGGAAGTATTGAAAGGAATTAAATGATCTCCCGCTGACTGCATTTCATTCACTAAAACTTTACTCATATCACTATTCAGGCTATAAACCATCAGATGCACTTTTGAGGGCGATGAAAGTGAATATTGAATAACGGTACTCTCGTTTGTTGGATTTGGAAAAATTTTTACCTCCCGAATATCTCCCTCTTCAAGTGAAACCGTTGTTCCCACATAATGAAAGGTAACGGTATTGTTGTTTGAATTAGGGACTGCAATAGTATCGTTAGCTGTGTTGTAATAAATATCGGCAGGGTTGGAGATGCCTGACGAAACAACAGATGTTGGTGAACCAAAACTGCTGTTGTATTTATACACTGCCTGCGGAGTCCATGATGAGATATAATAATTGCCTGCAGCATCGCGACCAATTCCATCGCAGTTTGTTTGTGTGGTAGTTACTACTGTTGTAACGGCAGAATCGGCAAGGCTTATTGCTTTTACAGGCGCATTGCTGCCCCAGTTAACAAAGAGCACGCGGTTGTTGGCTCCATCATACCACATTCCGTTGGGCGAGGTAACGGTGTTTGCAACCATCGTATAAAAAGCACCGGTGTTGGTGTTTACATGGTAAATCTTTTTTGCGCTGTAATCACTTACAAACAAAAAATGCCCGCCATCGCTGGTGATTCCATTAAGAAAAGTGCCACTCAGATTAATATTGTCAACCAATGCAGCGTTGCTCAGGTTATAACTTTTTATTCTTCCTCCATCGCAAACCCATAATTTGCTGCCAAGGATTTCTATACCGTAAGGTCCGCTTACATTGGAAGTAAAAAGAGTTGGTGCTTCTCCGGGAACAACCTGCTGAATGCTGTTGGTGCTTCCGTTGCAGGCAACCAGATAACGGTTGTTGGCGGCATCGTATTCAACACTTTCGGGTGCACTATAGCTTTGTGCGAAAAGAAAATTTGTTAGAGTGATAGCGATAAAAAGAGTAAAAAGTTTTTGCATGATTTTGGTTTTGAAGCAACAAACATAATTAAAAAACAAAACACCATCTTTGAAACCCAAATTTATAATACTTGAAAGGCTTAGCTCTTTTTCTTTTTCTCTCTTTACTTGCTGAAATATTAGGCACGGTAGGAGGTTTTGGTTCCTCCTTATTCTTTGTTCCAATTGCCGGTTTTTTTCTTGATTTTCATTCGGTGTTAGGCATTACAGCGCTGTTTCATCTTTCAAGCAACCTTTCAAAAATAGTTTTGTTCAGAAAAGGAGTTGACAAAAAACTGGTTTTATATATGGGAATACCTGCAGTTATTTTTGTTGTTGCGGGAGCTTATCTGAGCAAATTTATTGATGGTAAAATCCTTGAACTTTCCCTCGGAATTTTTTTGGTTCTTCTTAGTTCGGTTCTGCTTATTTTTAAAAACCTTGCCTTTAAACCAACGCTTATAACATCATTAGGAAGCGGAGCATTGTCCGGGATTGTAGCAGGGTTACTGGGCACGGGCGGAGCTATTCGCGGACTTGCACTTGCCGCTTTCAGTTTGCCGAAAGATGCGTTTATTGCTACATCTGCAATTATTGATTTGGCTATTGATGCCAGTCGCAGTGTGGTTTATATTTTCAACGGGTATGTGCATGCACACGACCTATATCTAATAGCGGCATTGTTTGTAATCGGTTTTGTTGGAAGTTACATTGGCAAACGATTACTTGAAAAAATTTCGGAAACACAGTTTAAAAACATTGTGTTGGTTCTGATTTTGCTGGTGGGATTGGCTACACTGACAAAACTTTTTGTTCAGTCCTGACCGTTATCAATGCAATAAATATTATTTCAGCTGCAATCTCTTTTATTTTAAAATTCTATATTCGGCAATTCCAAACCCAATCCATTGCTTATGAAAAAGCGTTTACTTTTTTTTATTCTTACATTTTCGCTGTCTGCTGTTTCATCTTTTGCTCAAGAGATAACTATCAAAGGAAAAGTAAGTGATGCCTCCAATGATGAAACACTTCCGGGAGTAAATGTTGTTCTTGAAGATAAGAAAGGAACCGTTACCGATATTAAAGGAAAATATACCCTGCAAGCTACTGAAGGCAAGCATACTCTTACGTTCAGTTTTATGGGTTATAAAATAAAAACCAAAGAAATAACACTTGAAAAAGGCAAAGAGCTTGTTCTGGATATTCAACTGAAAACGGATGCAAAGGTGTTGCAGATTTCTACTGTAACAGGAAGTCAGTACGAGAAAAATCTGAGTCAGGAAACGGTAACAATGGATGTTATTTCGCCTGCGCTTATTAAAAACACAAATGCCCGTGAATTGAGTGAGATTGTTTATAAAACACCGGGCGTGCAGATACAAGACGGGCAAGTGAGCATTCGCGGAGGAAGTGG
>CAMAVO010000006.1 GCA_945861685.1 Chitinophaga pinensis
CGTACTACGGCTGTTGCACGTTTTACGCTTAAATCCCAGTTGTCGGAAATGCAGCTGTTGCTGATAGGTTTATTATCAGTATAACCTTCCACCATTACTTCCATCTCTCGTCTTGAATCCAGAATAGCAGCAATTTTACCTAATACTTCTTTTGCACGTGAAGTAAGATTTGCGCTTCCGCTTTCGTAAAGCACTTTATCAGAAAGGTTGATGAACACTACTGTTTTGTCCACTTTAATTTCCACATCGTTGTCGTCCAAACCTTCTTTTAAAACGCCTTTCAGGTTAACAGCTAAAGCAAGGTTAATTGAATCGGCTTTTGTTTTTGCAGCCTGCAAGAGTTGAATGTATTTATCTTTTTTCTCCAGCTGTTCCAGCGTTTTATTAATGTTCTGATTTGCTGCCTGTGAGAGAACAGTTAAATCACCAACCTGTGTAACTTGTTTGTCTCGTTGTTGTTTACAATCTGTAAGTTGTTCAGTCAAATATTTAAGCGAAGTGCGAGCTTCAATAAGGTCAGTTGAATAACGGTTGCGTTCATCTTCGCACTTCATTAATAATTCGTTGGCGTTTTTAAGTTCACTTTCTTTTTTAGATTGTAATTCAAGGAATTTCTTTTTGCTTACGCAGGAAGTTACGCTTGAAGTAAGAATCAGAATGGTTAGGATTCGAAGAGTCTGTTTCATGTGTTTATATTTTGCGCGAAATTAGAAATTAAATGAATAGCAGGACTAACTTATTGAAACACTACTTCAACCCTTCTGTTAATTTGTCTGCCTTCTTCAGTCTCGTTTTTAGAAATTGGCTCCATGTCACCCTTCCCGTCAAAAGAAAGCCTTGATGCGCTGATGTTTTTTTCTTTAAGAAAATTTATAACTGTTTGGGCCCGGTTTTTTGAAAGCGCAAGGTTATCTTCTTTCTTCCCAATATTATCGGTATGTCCAATAATATTTGCTCTCACAGCTGGATTGTTAATTAGATAATCTGCAAGTTCGTTTAACTCATTAAACGATGAAGGCAGCAAATCTGCTTTCCCCGATTCAAAAACAATATTTTTAAAAATGTGGGCTTTGCCTGTTTCATACATTTTCTGTGCTTCAATTTCAGAAGGTTTTTGTTCAACAACTTCAACCGGAATTATTTTTTCATCCAAAGGAATTAAAGTAAAATCATCAATAAAATAGTGGGCGTAATTTCTTTTTCCGGGAATTTCAACATTGTAATTCATAATTGCGAATTCTGTTTTTTCGCGATAAACAAAGCAACCGAATGTAAGATACCTTTCTGTACCATCTGCCTCATAAATCTGACTTAACTGCACCCATTCTTCTGAGTTATTGTATCCGGCTTCATTTCTGAAAACCATAGACGGTTTTGAGATTAGAGGTCCGTATTTCTCAAGTCTGAAAGTATCAGAAGAAAAAATGATACAGAAACCTTTCATTGAACCCAACCACTTTGCATCACCACGACTGATGTACAATTCCACTTTATATTTTTTCCCTTTCTCGAGCGGTTTTCTTAATTGAGTTTGAAGGTATTCGCGGTAATTTCTGGTGATACAAATACCTGCATAAGCTTTGCCCGAATGAGGTTCTTGTTTGCCAAAAAAATTCCTATTTGTATTAGATTTTGTACCCTTTGAATCGGCATGATAATAATCACCACCACCCTCCAATACCGGGTTTATCCAATCTGACAGACAATTTTTTCCTTGCCCTATATCAGTAGGCAAAGCTTTGTGTTTTTCAAAATCTGAGTTAGAAAGATAATTTTCCTGCGCACACAATTTATTCCCAAAAAAGAAAAACAGTAATAAATAAAAAAACTGTTCAGACTTCATTTCTGAATTATCACCTTTTATTACTGAATCATTCCCGCGGCTACTGTTTCGTTAGTGCCTTCGTCAATAAGAATAAGGCTTCCGGTAATTCGGTTGTGTTTATAACTGTCTTTGAATAGGGCCTTGGTGGTGCGTAAACGCGCATGGAAAATATCATTCATTTTCACACTCTTGTCTTCTTCCAGTTTATTGAGCGTGTTGATGTCAACCTTGTAATTTATTTCTTTGATAACAGCACGAGCATCATTACTGGTGTGTTTCAAAAAATATTTTGCTCCGGGTTGTGGCGACTTATTATTAAGCCAGCATAACATTGCATCCACGTCTTGTGTACTTTCCGGTGGATTTTCTTTTTTCACAATCATGTCACCACGACTGATGTCAATTTCGTCTTCCAGTGTAATGGAGACAGACATGGGCGCGAACGCCTCTTCCAAAGCACCATCCAGCGTTGCAATGGATTTTATTTTTGAAGTAAGTCCCGAAGGCAATGCAACTATTTCATCACCCGGCTTAAAAATTCCTCCGGCAATTCTTCCGGCATAACCTCGGTAATCATGGTATTCATCTGTATGCGGACGAATAACATATTGTACCGGAAAACGCGCATCTTCATGATTCCAGTCGCTGCCGATGTGTACATTTTCCAACGTGTTTAAAAGCGGAGAACCTTTGAACCAATCCATATTGGTAGAACGGTCAACCACATTATCGCCATGCAAGGCAGAGATTGGAACAAACTCAATATCCTTAACATCTAATGTTGCTGCAAATTTTTTGTATTCAGCAACTATACGGTTGTAAACTTCTTCGCTGTAATCAACCAAGTCCATTTTGTTAACGCACACAATCAAGTGTGGAATTCTCAAAAGCGATGCAATAAAAGAATGGCGACAAGTTTGCTCAATCACACCTTTGCGCGCATCAATTAAAATCAGTGCAAGGTTGGCCGTTGATGCCCCCGTAATCATGTTGCGTGTGTATTGAATATGTCCGGGCGTATCAGCAATAATGAATTTGCGTTTTGGAGTTGCGAAGTAGCGATACGCCACATCAATGGTAATTCCCTGTTCACGCTCAGCACGCAAGCCATCTGTCAATAAGGAAAGGTCAACATGCTGCAGTCCCTTTTTTTCGCTGCTTGCTTTTACTGCATCTAACTGGTCTTCAAAAATTGATTTGCTGTCGTATAATAATCTTCCAATAAGTGTACTCTTTCCATCATCAACACTACCTGCTGTTGTAAACCTCAGAAGTTCCATATCTAAATATCCTTGTGTGTCCATTTCTTTTTTTACCACTAAGAGCACAAGTTCACTTAGTGTTCTTGTGAACTTAGTGGTGAATTATTTTTAAAAATATCCCGATTTTTTTCTGTCCTCCATTGCTGCTTCACTGCGTCTGTCATCAATTCTGCTTCCTCTTTCTGTCACTCTTGTTGCAGCCACTTCTTCCACAATTTCTTCTACTGAGTTTGCAGTGGATAATATCGCACCCGTGCAACTGATATCACCGATTGTGCGAAAGCGTACCTGCATTTTCTCAACCTTTTCAGTTGGTTTAAGAGGAATAACATTTGCATGCGCATAGATTACTCCGTCTCTAACAAAGCACTCACGTTCATGCGTAAAATACAACGAAGGCATTTCAATTTTTTCATGCAAAATATATTGCCACACATCCATCTCGGTCCAGTTGCTGATAGGAAAAACACGAAAGTGTTCGCCAATATGTTTTTTCCCATTGAAAATATTCCAGAGTTCCGGTCTTTGATTTTTAGGATCCCACTGACCAAACTCATCGCGGTGCGAAAAGAAACGTTCTTTGGCTCTTGCTTTTTCTTCGTCTCTGCGTGCTCCGCCTATGCAGGCATCAAATTTGTATTTCTCAATTGTGTCAAGCAGCGTTACTGTTTGTAATACATTGCGGCTGGCGTTATAGCCTTTTTCTTCTGTTACTCTTCCACTGTCAATGCTTTCCTGAACAGAACCAATAATTAATTGTGCTCCGTATTTTTTTGCAAGGTTGTCTCGGTAAACAAGGGTTTCTTCAAAGTTGTGGCCTGTATCAACATGTACTAACGGAAACGGAATGTTGGCAGGAAAAAATGCTTTGCGTGCCAGGTGAAAACACACAATGCTGTCTTTGCCTCCCGAAAAAAGCAGCGCAGGCTTTTCAAACTGTGCAGCTACTTCGCGAATAACAAAAATGGATTCAGCTTCTAATTCTTTTAAATGTGAGAGTTGATACGACTTCATTTCAATTCAATTTTAGGCAAAACATGTTCAAGAATTTCTTTTACACATATTTCTAAATTCTGTAAATGTGTATTCAATGTTAATTCTGGATTGACAGGTGATTCGTAAGGCGAGTCAATTCCCGTGAAATTTTTCAGTTCACCTTTGCGTGCTTTTTTATACAAGCCTTTTACATCACGTTCTTCGCAAACTTCTAAAGGACAATTTACAAATACCTCCACAAATTCTTCACCCAGCAATTCGCGCACAATTTTTCTATCGTTGGCGAAAGGTGAAATAAATGCAGCGATAACAACTGTTCCCGAATCAACAAACAGTTTGGCAACCTCTCCTGTTCTGCGGATATTTTCTTTGCGCGCTTCTTCAGTAAATGATAAATCTTTGTTTAAACCAGTTCTTAAAATATCTCCGTCTAATGTATAGGTGTGAATATTTTTTGCGAAAAGCTGTTGCTCCAGCTCAACCGCAATGGTAGATTTTCCGGCACCCGAAAGGCCGGTAAGCCACACAGCAAGGCCTTTGTGTCCTTTTAATTTGTTGCGTTCGCTTTTACTTATGTTTTTCATCGGGGAAGCAAAAGTATTGATTTATAAGTTTTAATTTCTTTTATACATTTACCTTATTAATTTTAAAAACATGAAACTAAAATCTACTCTATTTATTCTGGGTTTTTCAGTTGCTGCAATGGCACAAAATCAGGTTCCTGTTATTTCAAATGTTTCGGTAGTTGCACCCTGGAACACAGGACAAGTGATGATTGATTACGATGTTGCCGATAACGAAAATGATAATGTTGACATCAAGATTACATTTTCTGCCGATGGTGAAAACTATGTTGTTTCAACCGGAACAGTGACGGGTGATGTAGGTTTCCCGACAGTACCCGGAACAGGAAAACACATTATCTGGAACTATGATACCATCAGTAATGTGACTGCTTATTCCATCCGCCTGATTGCAGATGACCGACAAGTTCCAAACATTCAGGACATTGTTGACCAAGTAGACAGCTTAGTCCTGCGCAGTGACCTGGAAATGGTTGCTTCGGGCATACGCCACTATTCTGCCAACCCAACACATCTGGAGGCAGTGAAAGACACCATTGAACAGCGTTTTACAGATGCAGGACTTAGTGTTTACCGTCAGGATTTTCCGCGTGCCGGATATACCGGACAAAACATTATCGGAAAAAAAGCAGGACTGGGAAGCGAGGCGCACACCTTTATTGTGGATGCGCATTTTGATACGGTAAGCGATGCGCCCGGAGCAGATGACAATGGCTCAGGCGTTGTCGGATTCTTAGAGGCACTGCGTGTTTTAGCTCCTTATAATTTTGAGAAAACTATAAAATTCATCGGTTTTGATTTTGAGGAAAGTGTTGGTGTAGCAGGAACTTATGGCAGTCTGATGTACACCCAAAGTCAAATTCCAAGTTGGGAAATTATTGAGGGTGTAGCTAATTACGAGATGATTGGTTACTACACCAACGAAGTAAATTCACAACAAATTCCGTTTGGATTTGCTTTCTTGTTTCCCGACCAATATGCTGAAGTAATTGCCGACAGCTCAAGAGGAAATTTTCTGATTAATGCAGGCGATACCGAATCTTCTGCGTTCACGGCTGCTTTTGATTCGTTGTCTGAAATGTATGTTCCCTCACTGAAAGTAACGTCAATAGTATTACCTAACAATGGCTTAATCTCTGCAGATTTCCGCAGAAGCGATCATGCCAATTTCTGGGATCTTGATGCTCCTGCTTTATTACTTACCGATGGCGCAAACTTCCGCAACCTTGATTATCACACACCTAACGATACGGCAGGAAAGCTGAATTTCACTTTTATGAGTAACATTGTTAAAGGCACCGTTGCAACCATTGTAACACTGGCAGGCATACAACACAGCTCCTACTTTGATGCCGGAAATATTATTGCTTCTGTTCCTGAATCAAACTTTATATGCGATGTTCAGGTGTTTCCAAACCCGGTGAAAAATAAACTGACGGTAAAAACAGGCGATTGTTTTCAGCACGGCTTTAACCTTACTATAGTTGATGTGAACGGCAAATTAGTGAAAAGCGAAAAAGTTGCGGCTAACTCACAAACCGAAATTTCATTTTCAACTATTCCGTCCGGAAATTATTTTGTGGTGATGGAAGATGGCGGGAAAAGAAGTGTGAAGAAGGTGGTGGTAGAGTAATTATTTCTTCCCCTTAACCAATATCCAAATCCCCAGCACTACAAACGGAATACTGAGAATCTGCCCCATATCAATGGGCAGGTTTTCTTCAAAGCCAACCTGACGCTCTTTTATAAATTCAACAAAAAAGCGGAAGGTGAAGAGGGCGATGATGCACCATGCAAAATAGAATCCGGCAGGCTTTAGAGATAGTCCGTTTCGTTTGTAAAGCAAAAACATAACAACGAACAAACTAAAATAGAAAATAGCCTCATACAGTTGTGCCGGGTGGCGGGGCTTCATATCTACCTGCTCAAAAACAATTGCCCAGGGTACATCGGTGGGGTAGCCTATAATTTCTGAATTAAAAAAATTGGCCATACGAATAAAACCACAGGCAAGTGGTGTGGCAATGAGTATGCGGTCGAGCAAGGGAAGTAGGTCTTCTTTGGTTCTCCATTTATAAACCAGCAGCGCCAATAAAATACCGAATGCACCGCCATGACTTGCCAGGCCGGTGTAGGCCTGAAAAATCATTTTACCGTTCTCATCATAGCCAATGGGTAAAATCATTTCCAGAGGGTGATAGAGAAAATAATCAGGCTCATAAAACAAACAATGCCCCAGCCGCGCACCGGCAAAAGAGCCTATGATAGCATAAGTTGCCAGCTTACTTAATTTCTCATACGGAATTTTTTCGCGCTTATACAGCCACTCCAGAAATTGAAATGCTGCAATAAAACCTCCTACAAACAGCAACCCGTAGTAGCGCACAGGTATCCCGAAAACGGTAAAAGCTTCGGGGGCAATGTTCCAGTGGATGTAGGCGAGCATAGTGGGGGGCAAAGTAACGAGAAAAAATTGCAGAAGTCAGATTAGATAATATCCACCCGAAAAATAATTTCCCCCCAATGTTTTGCATTTAATTAAAACATTTACCTTTCGGCCGTTAAATTAAATACAATTATATGACCATCTACGTAGGTAACCTTTCTTTCCAAATGAAAGATGACGACCTGAAAAATGCATTCGCAGAATTCGGCAATGTAACATCTGCCAAAGTAATCAGCGACAAGTATTCAGGCCGCTCAAAAGGCTTCGGTTTTGTTGAAATGGACAACGATGCAGCAGGTAAAACTGCCATTGAAGCCCTCAACGGAAAAGAAGTTCAGGGTCGTCCACTTCGTGTAAACGAAGCACGCCCGAAAGAAGACAACAGAGAGAGATAGTTCTCCCTTCCCTTTTCTAAAACGGCTTTATTGCTATGCACCTTCTCTGGAAACGGAGAGGGTTTTTTTGTTTGTTCCCTCTCCTTTGGAGAGGGTTAGGGTGAGGCTTTTCTACCCCACCTTAATCTTCGCCCCTATCTTTAGCGGGTGATTATCGTTAGAGATATTGTTAAGGCGCTTCAACTCCGTAATGGTAATGCCGTTTTCATTGGCGATTTTCCAAAGTGTATCACCTTTCTGAATGGTGTGAAATTTGTTTTCGCCTGATGTTATTTTCTCCGGTTGTGTAGTTGCAACTTTTGGTTTTTCTTCAGCAACAACCGCTGTTTTTGTTTTTACCGGAGCTGCAGTAAACACTATTAATTTATCACCCGGGTGAATGGTGTTACCCTTCAGTTTGTTCCAGTCTTTCAAATCACTTACCGAGCAGCGGTATTTAGAAGCAATGCTGCTCAGCGTTTCGCCACTGCGTATGGTGTGTTTTTTTTGTTCACCGGGTGCCGAAATTTTTTCAACTGCAGCAACAGCCGGTGGCGACACTTCCTGATTCATATTATACAGGTCGGTTTCATTAGCCATAAACAATCCTACTTTTTGTTTCGGCAACACCAACGTATTAAACTCTTCCGTTGCAGGAATAAACTGCTTGCGGTAGCATGGATTCAGGTATTCCAGATCTTCAACCGAGATATCCAACACCTTTGAAAGGCTTGCAAACGTAAGTTTGTTTTTAACGTGAAGCGTATCAACCTGGTAATGAAAAATGCGGGGTGAAAGCGGATAAATATTGTGTTCCGATGCATAATTCATCACATACGTAGCAGCTATAAATGCAGGAACATAGCCCTGTGTTTCAACAGGCAGATAAGGGCGCAATTCCCAATACGTTTTTTTGCCCGAACGCCTCATGGCTTTGTTCAGTGTTCCCGGTCCGCCATTATAAGCTGCAAGCACCAACTGCCAGTCGCCAAACATTCCGTAAAGATATTTCAGGTATTCGCAGGCAGCAACAGTTGACAGATAAGGATCACAGCGCTCATCCACATACGAATTGATTTTCAGGTTATACATTTTGCCTGTTCCATAAACAAACTGCCAAAGCCCCATAGCACCTGACTTTGATTTAGCCACCGGGTTAAGAGCTGATTCTATAATAGCAAGGTGTTTCAGTTCCAGCGGCAAATCATATTTATCCAGTGTTTCTTCAAACAGCGGAAAATAGTGTTGCGCCAGCCCAAGCAACTGACCTACTTTCTTGCGCTTTTGAACCGTATAGGCATTGATATAACTTTTAACCGAGGCATTGTAGTCAAGATCAAAAGGTGACAGCGCATCTAATTTACCCAAACGGTACTCGTAAATAAAGTCGTCATAAACAGGAACCGAATCAGAAGAGAAATTGTAAACATTTAGCAAACCGGTATCGGTAGTAAACGATGAACTTTTAAAAAATTCAAGCGTGCAAAGGCTGTCCAGCATGGCTAAGATGGGGTCATCGGAACACACATCTGCATTATCTTCTACGCTTACTATTGTATTCTTTATTTGTGCCCCAACCGAACCCGCCAGCATAATGCTGCTGAACAGAAGTAGTATAAATTTATTTTTCACTTTAGTGTCTTGTTTGCAATGATTTCTCTAGCCCTATTAACGCAAATCCTTGCAGTTTATTTTACTTGCCTCAGGGCATTTAATTTTTTCAAAGTTCCGAAAATATCTTAAAAACCTGAATTTAAATAACTCCAAACTTTTTAAATCAGCAACGAAGTTAGGGTTAATGCCGCATCATTAGTGGAGAATAACATATCGTTAACAGTTTTTTTGATTTAGCGGCAGCAAGAGTTTGTACATTCGCCCCGCTTTTCTAAATCATCACCCCTTCTGATGAAACTGTTTTCGAGATTTATTTTTTTACTGCTTGCCATCTTTTTTGCTTCGCCATTGGCGGGCAAAAGCGCACAGCGTTATCTCAAACATCAATTAATAAAAAAGGAAGCAACAGCATCACGCGAAAACGACAAATCTTCTGAAAAAATATTTTTCTGCGAACAGGAAGAAACCCCTGAAAATAATTTAGAAGAACTGGAAGAAGACGAAACAATCACCAAATTTATTCTTTCATCTCAAAGCAGTTTATCGCTTCACCTCTCCAAAAAAATAGCTGCCGATTCGCATTCCTTTGGGTTTGCTAATTCAGGAAAGCTTTTCCTTTTATTTCACTCGCTGAAATTATACTGCTGATTCTTTAGGGCTTTTTATTAGCCCTGCCTTTTCTATTCGCTGCTTTCTGCGGCACACCTTGCTTTTTTCTAATCGCTTATTATCGTTGAAAAACAAAACATTTCCCATCAATCAATTTAATTTAAATCCAAAATTATTATGAAGAGAATCTTATTTCTCGTTAGCGTAGCAACTGTGTTATTTTTCACAAGCTGTAACCATGAAAAACATGAAAAGGAAGCCGAAACTAAATTTTTGGTTACCAGTCCTATGCAAATGGATACGTTATTCTTCCATGAGTACGCGTCTCAGATTCACTCCATAAGTCACATTGAATTACGGTCACAGGAAAGGGGTTATTTGCAAAACATTTATGTAGATGAAGGGCAGTCTATAAAAAAAGGTCAGCTCATGTTTCAGATTATGCCTTTAATATACCAGGCCGAAATGCATAAATCAGAAGCCGAAGCACATTTTGCTGAAATTGAATATCAAAATACAAAAACTCTTGCCGACAGTAATATCGTATCTCAGAATGAACTTGCGCTGGCTAAAGCTAAGTTAGATAAAGCAAAAGCTGAACTGGAATTATCTCAGGCACATTTAGGATTTACAGATATCAGGGCACCATTCGATGGTATGATGGGGCGATTTAATGATGTTCGGTTAGGCAGTCTTATAGATGAAGGAGAATTACTGACAACACTTTCTGACAACAGCAAGATGTGGGTTTATTTTAATGTTCCCGAATCTGAATATTTAGATTACGCTACTAAGGCAAAAGACAACAAGCAGCATGTAAAATTACAAATGGCAAACAACCAGATTTTTGATCAGGAAGGAATAGTAGAAACCATTGAAGCAGACTTTAATAATGAAACAGGAAACATTGCATTCAGGGCAACATTTCTAAATCCAAAAGGAATATTAAGACATGGCGAAACCGGAAATATTCTGATGCCGGTTTCTATAAAAAATGCACTCATTATTCCTCAAAAATCAACATTTGATATTCTGGATAAAAAATTTGTTTTTGTAATAGATGAAAATAATGTAGTTAATACAAGACAAATTACTGTTGGCGAGGAGCTGCCACATTTGTACATAGTTACGGAAGGCGTAACTGTAAAGGATAAAATCCTGCTGGAAGGATTACGTAAAGTAAAAAATAATGAGAAAATACACTATGATTTTGTTAATCCTCAAGTTGTATTAAGTGAACTGGATAATTTACACGCTGAATAGATAAAAAAATAAAAAAATGTTTCAAAAATTCATTCAACGACCTGTATTATCAATTGTTATTTCCATCGGAATAATTTTCCTTGGATTAATCTCAATGAGTACAAGTCCGGTAGCACAATTCCCCGACATTGCTCCGCCAAGGGTTAGTATTTTTATTGAATTTCCGGGGTCAAATGCTGAGGTTTTAGTTAAATCAACCTTAACTATTTTAGAAAAAGCAATCAACGGTGTGCAAGGCATGCAATATATGCTGTCAACCGCAAGTAGCGCAAGTGAAGCTGGTATTGACATTATTTTCGAGCCGGGAACCGATCCCACAATTGCGGCAATACGAGTTAAAACTAGGATTGACCAGGTAATGGCAAACCTGCCTCCCTTAGTACAAAGAGAAGGGGTTATCATCACTCCAATACAGCCTAGCATGTTGATGTATGTAAATCTTTTCAGTACCGACAAAAGTACCGATGAGAAATTTTTATTCAATTATGCCAATACATACATTTTACCTGAAGTAAAAAGGGTGCCGGGTATGGGCAGAGCTGAAGCGGTAGGTAGCCGTTCATTTGCTATGCGCATTTGGTTAAAACCCGATAGAATGAGGGCATATAATATCTCTACCGAAGAAGTCCTGAAAGCTATTGATGAACAAAGTGTTCTTGGAAGGCCGGGGAGAGTGGGGCTGAGTTCCGGAATTAAAGCGCAAGCGCAGGAATATGTTCTTTCCTATAAAGGTTGGTATAATAAACCTGAAGAATATGAAGACATAATTATCCGGGCAAATTCAGAAGGAGAAATATTAAAATTAAAGGATATTGCTTCAGTGGAAGCAGGTAGTGAATTCGTAGATATTTACTCCAACAAAGATGGTCAACCTTCTGCCTCAATCGTATTAAAACAAAATTCCGGCTCTAATGCCAATAAGGTTATTGAGGATGTAAAAGTCAAACTGGAAGAATTGAGAAAAGATTTTCCTCCCGGTATGGATTATGAAATCAATTATGATGTTTCAAAATTTGTGAATGCCTCCATCGAAAAAGTGCTTCATACATTAATAGAAGCCTTTATCCTGGTTGCATTAGTGGTATTCATTTTTCTGGGAGACTGGCGCTCAACACTGATTCCGATTCTTGCTGTGCCCGTTTCATTAATAGGTGCTTTTTTGTTTATGCAAATGTTTGGCTTAAGCATTAACCTGATAACCTTATTTGCTCTTGTTCTGGCTATTGGTATTGTAGTAGATAATGCCATAGTAGTTGTGGAAGCTGTGCATGTTAAAATGGAAGAAGAAAATTTACAGCCATTTCCGGCAGTAGAAAAAGTGCTTGGAGAAATAAGTGGTGCCATTATAGCAATCACCTTAGTTATGACAGCTGTATTTGTTCCTGTTGCGTTTATGACAGGACCGGTAGGCGTTCTTTACCGCCAGTTTTCAATTACCATGGCCAGCGCCATTGTAATTTCAGGTTTAGTCGCTCTTACACTCACTCCTGTGCTTTGTGCCATGTTATTGAAGAATACACATGGTCAGCCCAAAAGAAAAACACCCATCAATATCTTTATTGACTGGTTTAACAGTGTCTTTGAAAAAATTACCGGAAAATATACCGGACTGCTTCGGTTAATAGTTGACCGAAGAGTAGTTACCTATGGTATACTGCTTGCATTTGCTTTTGGGGTTATTGGGGTAAACAAAATTCTACCTTCCGGATTCATTCCGAATGAAGATCAGGGGCAGATTTATGCTATCATTCAAACACCTCCGGGAACCACTCTTGAGAGAACCAATGAAATATCAAGAAAGCTGCAAAAAATAGCAAAGGAAGTAGATGGCGTTCTCTCGGTTACTTCACTTGCAGGATATGAAATTCTTTCTGAGGGAAGAGGCTCCAATGCAGGAACTTGTTTAATTAACTTAAAAGATTGGTCAGACCGAAAACACTCATCAAAGCAAATAATTGAAGAACTCGAAGAAAAATCAAAAGACCTTCCGGCAATTGTTGAATACTTTGAACCCCCTGCTGTTCCCGGCTATGGTTCTTCTGATGGTTTTGCACTTCGTTTATTAGACAAAAGTAGCGATGTAGATTATCAGGAATTTGATAAAGTGAATAGCGATTTTTTAGCAGCTTTAGCAAAAAGAAAAGAACTGTCAGGATTATTTGCATCCTACTCAGCTAAATACCCGCAATACGAATTAATCATAGATAATTCCCTTGCAATGCAAAAAGGAGTTTCCATAGGAAATGCTATGGAAAATTTAAATGTGTTAATTGGAAGTACATACGAACAGGGCTTTATACGGTTCAACAGTTATTACAAGGTATATACACAGGCAGGACCAGAATACAGAAAACAACCATCCGACCTTTTGAATTATTTTGTAAAAAACGAAGAAGGGGAAATGGTACCCTATTCAGCATTTATGAAATTAAAAAAGACTCAGGGACCTAATGAGATTAGTCGATACAATTTATATAATTCCTCTTTAATTAATGGCGTTCCTGCTCCTGGTTATTCATCCGGAGATGCGCTGAAGGCTATACAAGAGGTTGCAAAGCAAAGTTTACCGAAAGGGTACGATATTGCCTGGCAGGGTCTTTCATATGACGAGGCGAAAAGAGGAAATGAAGCACTTTATATATTTCTTGTAGTATTTCTATTTGTTTATTTAATTCTGGCTGCACAGTACGAAAGTTTTTTATTGCCATTTGCAGTACTACTGTCTATTATTCCCGGAATATTTGGATCATTCATGCTTTTAAAAATGATGGGTCTGAGCAATGACGTTTATGCTCAGGTAGGACTAATCATGCTCACCGGATTGCTCGGTAAAAATGCAGTTCTTATTGTAGAATTTGCGGTTCAGAAACACAGGAAGGGAGCAACAGTTTTTGAAGCAGCTATTGAGGGGGCGCGAGCGCGTTTCCGCCCTATTCTAATGACATCGTTTGCGTTTATTGCCGGCTTAATTCCTTTGGTGGTTGCCACAGGGCCGGGCGCTGTTGGTAACCACACCATAGGTGCATCAGCACTTGGCGGTATGCTGTTTGGAACCATTTTCGGAGTCATCATTGTGCCGGGGCTGTATTATATATTTGGAAAACTGGCTGAAGGCAAAAAGCTCATTAAAGGCGAAGATGAAAACCCTCTAACTGAAGACTTTATAGAAAGCGAATCGGAATCTGCTTTACTTAAAAAATTGAAAAAGGCTTTAATAAAACTTCGAAAAAAACAGAATGAAGATTAGAATAATGAATAAATTAGTTGTAGCAGTTATTGCAATCTCAGTGTTGGGAGCATGCGCTCCTGCGCTCAAGACCACACGAACAGAAAACAAATCAGTTCCCGCGAGCTACTCTCAATCGCAAGATACTACCAATACGGCAAAAATAAAATGGAAGGACTATTTTAATGATGCCAATCTGGCTGCATTGATTGATACTGCTCTGAAAAACAATCAGGAGTTAAATATCACACTTCAGGAAATTGACATTAATAAAAATGAAATACGGGCAAGAAAAGGAGAATATTTACCTTTTGTAGGTTTAAATGCAGGAGCCGGGTATGAAAAGGTGGGAAGATATACTGCTCGCGGAACGATGGAAGAAAACCTTGTGGTTAATGATGGGCCTAATGCATTAAAGTCACAAACCGATTTTATAATTGGTCCATACGCATCATGGGAAATTGACATCTGGAAAAAATTGCGCAATGCCAAAAAAGCAGCAACAACCCGATACCTCGCAAGCATTGAAGGCAGAAATTTTATGGTCACTAATCTGGTAGCGGAGATTGCAGGTTCATATTATGAACTGCTAACGCTTGATAACCAGTTGGACATTGTTCAGAAAAACAGAGAAATTCAAACCAAATCATTGCAAATAGTAAAGCAGGAAAAAGACGCTGCCAAGGTTACTCAGTTAGCGGTAAACAGGTTTGAAGCCCAGCTTCTCAACACGCAAAATCTGCAATACGACCTCCTGCAAAAAATAACCGAAACCGAAAACAGAATTAATTTCTTAACCGGCAGATTCCCGCAGCCCATACCAAGAAATTTTTTGTCCTTTACTGATATTGTACTTGACACTATTTATTCCGGTGTTCCTTCTCAACTTCTGCAAATGCGCACCGATATAAGGCAGGCAGAACTTCAGCTGACAGCTGCAAAACTGGATATAAAAGTTGCTAAAGCTAATTTTTATCCTTCCTTTAAAATCACAGCAGGAGTGGGTTTGCAGGCTTTCAATCCTGCTCATTTGATTAATCCGCAATCGCTCATCTATACATTAGCCGGAGAATTAATCACTCCGTTAGTAAACAGAAATGCGATTAAGGCAACTTATTATAACGCTAATGCGAAGCAAATACAAGCAGTTTACAATTATGAGCGCACTATTTTAAATGCCCACCTTGAAGTTGTAAACCAGCTTTCAGGGATTAATAATTTCGCGAAAAGCTTTGATACAAAATCAAAGGAAGTAGATATACTCGCACAATCTGTCACCATTTCAAATCAGCTTTTCAGATCAGCGCGCGCAGATTATATGGAAGTATTGCTAACCCAGCGCGAAGCACTCGAATCTAAAATAGACCTGATTGAAATAAAAATGAAGCAACTGAATGCTAAAGTCAATATTTATAAAGCGTTGGGAGGAGGTTGGAATTAATTTCAAACTCGTCATTGCGAGGAAAGAAGCAATCTCATAAATGAGCTACTGCATTGAAATATGAGATTGTTTCATTCCGCTGAAAAGGCGGAATTCGCAATGACGTTATTCCTTCTCCGAAGCCTTGGTCGTTTTCCTGTACGGATAACTTTCAAAAATATGCCTTCTTGCAAAACGAATACGATTGTCTGAATTGATCAGTTTGTTGTACGTGTTTTTTTGCACACCAAAATATTCATACGCACTGCCATCAGTAAAAATAACGTTCAGTGTTACTCCTTTGTAGCGGAAATCATCAATACCCGAAGTAGTGATGGTGGCAGTATATTCCTCTTTATATTGCAGGTGTGTTTCAGGCGAAAGACTTACCAGAAAATGATACGCCTCAATAATCTCTTTGCTCTTTAATTCCGCTTCGGCATGCGCAGCAGGATCCTGAAATTTATCAGGATGCCACTCTTTCATTAAGTTGCGGTAAATAGTTTTTAACTCAGCAAGGGTGCCTTCCTTTGTTATGCCAAATAGTTTGCGGTAATCGGTAATGCGTTTCATAGTTTATTCTTCAAAAAGGGCGCAAACATACGCATCGTTTTGATTAAACCGGATTAAATAATCTGGTCTTTCCTACTCAAACGCATTAAACCCCGTAACATCCATTCCTGTTATCAGCAAATGAATGTCGTGCGTGCCTTCATACGTTACCACCGATTCCAAGTTCATCATGTGGCGCATGATAGGATACTCGCCCGTGATACCCATACCGCCTAACATCTGGCGGGCATTGCGTGTAATCTCTAAAGCCATGTTTACGTTGTTACGTTTTGCCATGGATATCTGTTGAGGCGTAGCGCGGTGTTCATTTTTCAAAACTCCCAGCCTCCAACTCAGTAATTGTGCTTTGGTAATTTCGGTAATCATCTCCGCTAATTTTTTTTGCTGCAACTGAAAAGCGCCTATCGGTTTCCCGAATTGAATACGCTGTTTGGAATAACGCAATGCTGCATCATAGCAATCCATTGCTGCACCAATTACTCCCCATGATATGCCGAAGCGGGCAGAATTCAAACAACCCAATGGACCTTTCAATCCCTTTACATTCGGGAAAATATTTTCTTTCGGAACTTTAACGTTATCAAAAACCAATTCACCCGTTGCCGATGCACGCAGCGACCATTTACCATGTGTTTCGGGAGTAGTAAAACCTTCCATTCCGCGTTCTACTACCAAGCCATGAATAACACCGTGTTCGTTTTTTGCCCACACCACAGCTATATCCGCAAAAGGCGCATTCGAAATCCACATTTTTGCTCCGTTCAAAATCACATGGTCGCCTGCATCTTTAAAGTTGGTAATCATTCCGTTTGGGTTCGAACCGTGGTCGGGTTCAGTTAAACCAAAGCAACCCATCATCTCTCCTGCTGCAAGTTTGGGAAGGTATTTTCTCTTTTGTTCTTCAGAGCCATACGTAAAAATAGGATACATCACCAACGAACTTTGCACTGATGCTGTAGAACGGATACCTGAATCTCCGCGTTCTAATTCCTGCATAATCAATCCGTAAGAAATCTGGTCTAATCCTGCACCGCCATATTCAGTTGGAATGTAAGGACCAAAAGCACCAATACTTGCTAAACCTTTAATCAAATGTTTCGGAAACGTTGCAGTCTGGCAAGCCTCTTCAATAATAGGCGAAACTTCTTTTTTCACCCATGCGCGAACCGAGTCGCGTATCAGTTTTTGTTCGTCAGTAAGCAGGTCATCAACAAGATAATAATCGGGAGCCTGGAAAAGATCGGTGCGTGCCATAAGTTTAAATTTTTGGCGAAATTACTTAATTTTGTTCCTAACCTTAAAATATACTCCAATGAAAAATCTTTTCGGATTATCAATAATGATTGCGGTGATTTTCACCGCCTGCCAAAGCAACGAAACAGGAAATGCAAAAGATGTGGCGCAAGATCAGATTTACCGCCACTACGAAATACGATTTGAAGAGGCTGATTATTCTGCTTCTGTAGATGCTGGTTTTCGTTTTGCAGGTGACAAAGGGACAACTCTGGTTTTAAGTGCACCTTCAAAAATTACTGCCAACAATGTGGAACTTACGCAAACCGAAATGCTGCTGGGTGGGGCCTATTACAGTGAACCGTATCCTATAAAATGTCCCGACAAAAGAGTAGTTATTGCCTATACAGACCATAAAGAAAATGTGCTCACCGAAACCTATGAAGCAGGAAGCGTAAAGTTTACAGAAAAGTCAGATACTTTTTATCTGGGTAAAAGTTTAACCATTCCTTTTTCTGTTTCGGGAGGTGACAGAGCTGATAATTATGAAGTTATGCTGAGTGATTCTAAACTGCAAAACATCAGTTTTTATTCTAAATCTGCAACGGAAAACGTGTTTGAAATTCCGGGCAGTGCAACTGATACATTGGCCACAGGCGAAATGTTGTTACAGATAATTTCGCACAAACGGAAAGATCTTGACAACCATTCAACCCTTGGAGGAACAGCAGATTTCTCTTGTCTTTATACACCGGTGAGGGTGGTGGCGGTGAAGGAAGAAGTGAATTAGATTTTCTCTAATGCCTGTCTTAAATCCTCAATTATTTCTTCGGGCTCTTCCAATCCTACATAAAAGCGGATGTGATTCCAGGGAAGCTCAGTAGTTCCGTAATTCTGCGAATCATATAATGTACACGTTGGAAAAATTAATGACTCATGTCCGCCCCAGGAACACGCAAGCAGAAAGCGTTTCAATGAATTACAGAATGACTCGACCGAAGCAATGTCTTTTGCTTTCAGTTGAGCAGAAAACATTCCGCCTGTTCCGCTCATCTGTGATTTAGCCAACTCATATTGCGGATTGCTTTTCGAAAAAGGAAAAAACACTTTATTCACTTTCGGATGATTCTCCATAAACTCAACAACCTTTGCTGCTGTTGCATTGGTTCGTTCCACACGAATTTTTAAAGTCCGTAAACCAAGCAGCATCAGCCATGCATCGTTGGGAGAAATAATACCACCCAAAGTCATAAATTCATCCTGAAAGATTTCAGAGATTTTCTTTTTGCTACCTGTTAAAACTCCTGCAACAATATCGCTGTGTCCGCCAAAATATTTGCTGGCACTATGCACCGTCATGTCAATTCCCATTTCAATCGGTCGCTGAAAAATTGGGGTGGAATAACTGTTATCAATCAACGTGGTAATGTTGTGTTGTTTTGCCAATGCAGCTACCGAACGGATATCCTGCATTTCAAAAGTCACAGAATTCGGACTTTCAAGAATAATAAGTTTGGTGTTGGGTTTTATTGCCGTTCGAAAATTCTCAATGTCTGTTCCGTCAACCATAGTGCTTTCAACACCATAATTAATTAACATTTTGTTCAGCAGCTTATAAGTCCAGCTGTACGGTTTTTTAACACAGATAACATGTTCGCCACCTTTAACCGAACTCATGACACCGGCAGCCATAGCAGCACTTCCGCTTCCAAATATCAAAGCATCTTCTGCGCTTTCCAACGCAGCAACTTTTTCGCGTAGAATACTAACGGTGGGATTAACACCCCGTGTGTAAAAAGGAACGCTGTCTTCATTTTTTAGTGCATCGCGCATTTCGGCAACAGTGCCAAAGCAGAAATTACTACTCTGAAAAATAGGAGGTGAAACCGAGCCGAAATACTTTTCGCGCTCTTCGCCAAGGTGATTTAGGATGTGGGAAATGTCAGACATCGATTTGGTATACGTCATTGCGAGGGTTTTTCACCCGAAGCAATCTTTTTCATAATGTAAGATTACTTCGCTATCGCTCGTAATGACGATTAATAATTACTCAGCTACAATAACCAGATATTTAGACGAGCGCCAGAAAGCCTTGTAATCATTAATGCTCAGACTATCCACATGCTTTTTATCTCCATGTATGGTATAAGAAGTTGAAGGATGGTCAGTAACAAATTTTGCTTTTTTATTATTAATAACAATGGCTGGCGTTTTAGTAATGTCAATTTTATTAAACGCATTCTGGTCAAAATCTTTATTGAAGTTGGCCGTTTTTCCCATACCGATAAAACCACCTTCTTTAGTAATGATTTTTGCCTCTTTCAGGTTTTTTTCAGTGCCGATGATATAATAAGCTGTGTTGAGTTCGCTTACTTTTTCTTCAATCACTTTTGATTTGCCTTCACTCTCCGATGCCAACATATCAACCTGTGCAGTCAGGTTTTCAACAACGATATCCAGTTTTGCAAGTTCATCTTTCAAAACATTAATCTGTGCATCACGCTCAGCTAATTGTTTCTCCAGATTTTCTATCATCTTTTTCAGATTGCCGGTGTAGCCTTTTTCATCTTTCAGTTTTTTGTTTAGCTCATCAATCTTCTTTCTGTTTTTCAGCGACAACTCATAAATCAACTGAATATCTTGAGTGATTTGCTCTTTGCGGTCTGCTCCCATTTCAACACCGTTTGCAGTGTTAGCGGTAATAATTCCTTCTTTGGTTTTTATGCTGTCGAGGTTATACTGTATCTCGTTATAGGCATTCACAAAATCATTGATGGTGTTGGCATCACCGCCAATCTGTTCCTGCAGTTTCAGGTTATCTAATTCTAATTGTTTTAGTTTTTCTTCCTGTTCTTTGTTGGTGCAGCTTGCAAAAATTGCGGCTGCCATGAAGAAGGTAAATAGTTTTTTCATTGAGTTTGGTTGTTGGTTTAAGCGTCCAAAAGTAAGGGAAATCTTTTGAACGCTTAAACCATCACCGAAACAGTAAACAATAAAATACAGAGACTACTTGCTGTAAACCGCAGTAACATTATCCGTTCCGCCTGCCGAAACAGTGTAACTAAGGTTTATTTGTGTACCGCTAAGGGTGCCGCTACCGGCAACATTCAGGTTGTCTACTAATTGAGGATTTATAACAAATGTGTTTCCATTTACAATAGCAGTGGCTTTGTTGGACGAACCAAGATTATAAAAATTAGCAATCAGAATTGCAGTGCTGTCGCTTGCTGATTTTGAAATGGTCACGCTATAAGAAGATGTTCCCAGTTGAGAACTGTTTTCTTCGCATGTCCAACTTCCGGTAAAATCATTCCGGTCATCTATAATACAAGAACCATCATCAATATTTGCATAGGGATTATAGTTTGAAGATGCGGGATCAATGCACCCTAATATTTGACAAGAACCATCATCTTCCTTTGCTTCTGTGTCATAATTAATTGCGGAAGAATTTGTACACCCTTTCTTCTTGCAAGATTGTATACTAAAGATGATTACAACTAAACTGAGCAATAACAAAAATTTTGTTTTCATCTTATTTCTACTTTTTAGTAAGCAGAGTAATTCCTTATGAGAGGCTAAGATAACTGTTATTTATAGAACCAGTAATTACTTTGTGTAAATCGCAGTAACAGCTTGAACGCCTCCTGCCGAAACGGAATAATTCATGTTAATAGTAGAACCACTTAATGTCCCTGATCCAGTAATATTTAAATTATCAACTAATTGCGGAGCAAGTGTGAGGGTATTTCCGTTTATACTACCAACAGCGCTTATAGAATTGCCTAGATTATTAAAGTTATAAATAAACACAGAATCGATATTCGTTGGTGATTCCGAAATAGTTACAGTATACTGAGACTGTCCTAAAACGGAATTATCCTCTTCGCAAAACCAGGTGCCTGTAAAATCATAAGATTCCTCTGTGGTACAAGAAGAAAGTGCAACAGCAATAGTGAATGCAACAACAGCTATTTTATTTTTGAAAGTTTTCATAGTAGAAAGTTTTTGGTTTTGGCTTAGGGAAAAACAATTTTGATGCCATAAAAATAATAAACCATTTTTGTATCCAAATTAAAAACACATGGAACAAACCCCTTTAATGATTTACGGAGCCTATGGCTACACTGGTGAACTGATAACCCAAAATGCAGTAAAGAAAGGCTGGAAGCCTTTGCTGGCAGGCAGAAACGAGGAAAAACTAAAAGCACTTGCTCATCGTTTTGGATTAGAATATGCAGTGTTTGATGTAAACGAAAAAGAAAAACTACTTGCTGCTTTGCAAGGCAAAAAAGTGCTGTTGCACTGTGCAGGACCGTTTGCGCATACATTTAAGCAGATGATAAGTGCTTGTCTTCAAACAGGCACACATTATCTTGACATCACCGGTGAAATAGGTGTCTTTGAAGGCGCTGCCGCAAAAAGTGACGCAGCAAAGAAGGCCAGCATTATGCTGATGCCAGGAACAGGTTTTGATGTGGTGCCGAGCGATTGTTTAGCTACTTACCTAAATCAACAATTGCCCGATGCAACAAGTCTGAAACTTGCGTTTACCAGTTTGGGAAGAATGTCAAGAGGTACTTCATTAACCATGGTTGAAAACCTTGGTGCAGGCGGTGCCGTGCGCAAAGACGGAAAAATTATAAACGTTAAAAACGCACACAACGTGCAGGAGTTTCCATTCGGTGAAAAGAAAATTCTGTGTGCCACTATTCCATGGGGCGATGTTTCAACGGCTTATTACAGTACAGGAATTCCAAATATTGAAACCTATATGTCTGCCTCTCCTTCCATGGTAAAATCCATGAAAATGGGGAATTACATCGGGTGGTTGTTATCCACATCATTGGTGCAGAACTATCTGAAAGCACAGGTAAACAAACGCAAACCCGGACCTGATGAAACGGAACGGAAAAATGGTTACAGCATTTTTTATGGAGAAGTACAAAACGCAAAAGGCGAGAAAAAATCAGCGGGATTGAAAACACATGAAGGCTATACACTCACCGCGGCAACAGCTGTAAACATTGCAGAAAAAGTGCTGAACGGCAATTTCAAAAGAGGATACATGACACCTTCAATGGCTTACGGTCCTGATTTAATTTTAGAAATTGAAGGAACGAAACGATATGACATTTAGGTTCGTCATTGCGAGGGTTTTTCACCCGAAGCAATCTTTCGCATTATCTGAGATTGCTTCGCTACCGCTCGCAATGACGGATTAGAAATTAAAACGATAATTAATGAATACACCAGAAATTCCTGTAATAGACATAAGTCCACTGCGTGAAAAAGAAACAGACAAAACTGCTAGTGATAAAATTGCGCAACAAATAAATACCGCCTGTCGCGAACATGGCTTCTTCTATATATCCGGGCACGGTGTTAATCAGGCGTTGCAGGAGAAAATAGAAAAGCTAAGTCATGAATTTTTCAAACTGGCTGAAGAAGAAAAATTAAAAATCTCCATGCAGTTGGGAGGAAAAGCATGGCGTGGTTTTTTCCCTGTTGGTGATGAATTAACTTCAGGAAAGCCCGACATAAAAGAAGGTGTTTATTTCGGAACTGAACTGGATATAAACAATCCGCAAGTAATTGCAGGAACTCCCATGCACGGGCAAAATCTTTTTCCCGAAAAGCCTGAAGACCTGCGCGAAATTGTATTGCAATATATAGATGAGCTTACAAAAGTTGGGCATCTTGTAATGAAAGCGGTGGCATTGAGTTTAAACTTAGATGCTGATTATTTTTATTCGCGATATACTAAAGATCCGCTGATGCTTTTCCGCATTTTTCATTATCCGCATTATGCTGAAAACGAAGAACTGTGGGGCGTTGGCGAACACACTGATTACGGCTTGCTTACTATTTTAAAACAAGATGCTATTGGTGGTTTACAGGTTAAATCGCGCGGACAATGGATAGAAGCACCACCGATTGAAAATACGTTTATCTGCAACATCGGTGATATGCTAGACCGCATGACAGGCGGCTTGTATCGTTCCACACCTCATCGTGTGCTGAATAAATCAGGTAAAAGCAGATTGTCGTTTCCCTTGTTTTTTGATCCCGGGTTTGATACTGTTCCAAAGAAAATTGAAAACATTTCACAACCGGCAGAAGATGACAGCGCAGAACGATGGGACAAAGCAAACGTTCATGCGTTTGAAGGAACGTATGGAGATTATATTCTCAATAAAGTTTCAAAAGTTTTTCCGGAGTTGAAACGTGATGTTCTCTAATTCACGTAACTCACTTTAATCATATTCGATTGCCCGCGCTCACTGATAGGAATGCTGGCAATATTGATGATGATGTCTTTCTCTTTTACCAATCCCATTTTTTTCAACCGTAATTTTATGTCGGCAATAGTGTGGTCGGTGCTTACATATTTATCGTAATAAAAGCCGCGCACTCCCCAAACTAAATTCAGCATATTAAGAATGCTTTGGTTGTCAGTAAAAATTAAAATGTTGGTATCCGGTCTGTGGCTGGAAACACGGAAAGCCGTATAGCCACTGTGCGTCATGGTGATAATAGCAGCTGCATTTGTCTGTTTTGCAATCAAACTTGCATTGTAGCAAATAGAGTCGGAAATAAATCTGTCTGTTCCGGGAACCGGCAAATGTTCCTTGTTATAAATGTCTTCAAAGCCTTCAATGTATTCAATGATGGTGCGCATGGCTTCCACCACTTTTGCAGGATGGTCACCAACAGAAGTTTCACCGCTCAGCATCAATGCATCTGCGCCATCCATCACTGAATTGGCAACATCATTTACCTCCGCACGCGAAGGACTGATTCCTGTTATCATGCTTTCCATCATCTGTGTTGCAATGATTACAGGCTTTGCAGCTTCCAGGCATTTTTTTACAATCAGTTTTTGTATCACCGGAACTTTTTGCATCGGCACCTCAACACCTAAATCACCGCGTGCTACCATAATAGCATCCGTTTCTTTTATGATGACATCAATGTCTTGTATTGCTTCCGGTTTTTCAATCTTGGCAATTACTTTGGTGTTCTTGCCTTGATTGGCAATCAAGTGTTTCAATTCAATAATATCTTCACCCGAACGCACAAACGAAAGTCCAATCCACTCCACATCCTGGCTTAATGCAAACTCTAAATCTTTTTTGTCTTTATCAGTAAGACAAGGCAATGAAATTTTTGTGTTCGGCAGATTTACTCCTTTTTTTGATGAAAGAATTCCACCATGTGTAACCAACGCTTTTACTTCGCTTACTTTATCCGTTTCAAGAACACGAAGCGCAATTTTCCCATCGTTGATCAATATCTTATCATCCACTTTTACATCAGACGGAAATGACTGATACGTGATGTATAATTTCTCTTTTGTGCCTATACATTCCTTGGTTGTAAAAATAATTTCATCGCCCGTTACCAAAGTAATTTCATCTGCGCCTGCACTGTTTTTTTCCATCATTCCAATCCGGATTTTTGGTCCTTGTAAATCGGCTATAATGCCAATGTTGTAAGGCTTTTCAGCATTCAGTTTGCGAATGTTGTCAACCACTGCTTTGTGCACCTCATGCGCTCCATGCGAAAAATTAAGACGACAGATATTCATCCCTGCTTCAGCCATTTCTTTCAACGCTTCATACGATGAAGAAGCAGGTCCGATGGTGGCGACAATTTTTGTTTTGTTGTAGTTCATTTTATTCTTTTATTCTGAAGGCTGCGAGTAAATCTTCGTGCTCTTCTTTTTTCTTTTTAGGTATAGCTGTGTAAAAAAGCGGATGTCCGTATTTCAGTTTTTCGGTGTCAAAAACAGAAGCTGTAAGCACGCTGTCAATACTTATTATTTTTTGCACCAGTTCATCAACTTCGTATTCGCTACGCAAACCGTAAATCTGCAAAATGTAATCAGCTTGTTTCAGTTCGGCTGCAAAAAATATTTTCCCGATTTTATTGGTGATCAAATAAAAATCCTGCAAAAAATCTTCGTTGTTGTAATAATAGCGGGAGAATGAAATTTCCTCATTCGGACCGGGAATATCTTCTTCTTTTTGAAGTTCGATCTCCAGTATTTTGTTCAATTCCCAGCAAAGGCGGTAATCTTTCTGATGACACGAAATGCCAATGAGCGCGAAGAAATCTTCCTGCTCATCTTTCCAGTCAAGAACTAATTTTGCCATTACACAATTTGAATTTGCACGGCTTAAAGTTATAGCTTAAAAATCAGGAAGCAAAAACCCCTGCCGAAGTTTTAGTCCAAACGGCAGGGGTCACACAACAACAGGGAACTATGTTCCCCTCTCCTTTTGGAGAGGGGTTAGGGGTGAGGCTTATTCTGTTTTAACTAATTTGCGTGTTACTGCTGAATTTGTTTTCTCATCTGCAAGTATGAGGTTATAAATTCCTGCACTTAATTCCGATACAGGCAAGTTAATTTGCTGAACACCTGAACCAAAGTTCATGATGGTGGCATACACTTGTCTTCCTGCAATATCAACTATGCGAATGCTTAAACGTGCATCTTTCTGCAGGCTGATATTGATAGCCGCATCTCCTTTGAACGGGTTAGGGGATACATTACCAACCGAAGTTTCGTTAATTACCGCAACTTCATTTACACCGGTAGTTACTTCTCTTGAAGTGATGAGCAAACCAATATCAGTGATGTTCATGTTTGAACCGTCAATGGTTACGATAGCAGGAACAGTAGTAAGGTTATACACTTCGCCATATACCTGATACGTCCCGTAAGCCACATTGCTGAATGAGAACTCACCGAAAGCATCGCTATAGGTATATTGCAACGGCTCGTCATTCATGTTGAGTAACATAACCTGAACACCTTCAACAGCATCACCGGGGCCTTCGGTTTTATTAGCTCCTTCAGTAACCAGTCCACCAATAAAGCCGGGACCACCAGGGTTGTTACCCTCAATCATGTGGATGTTTCTGTTAAGATTTGAAGTAAGGCTGATTACGTCTGCATTGTACCAGAACAGTTCGTGCTCAAAATATGTTGGCAGGAAGTTGGCATAAACAGATGAGCCTGGAGACAACGCTGCTTTCAGGAAGTAATTTCCTGCGGGAGCATGGAATACATAATGTCCGTTAGTTCCAATTCCTATTGTTTGAACATTGGTTAACACTCCGCTGCTTGCATCATACTGTATAAGCATTACATACCCTTCGTCTGCATAATTTTGTCCGGTGTAAATGGTTCCCGACAACTCAAACAAATCAGGGCTGTTTCCATGTTCTACAAAAATAGTCTGACACGATTCTTCGCTGCAACCGTTAGCGGTGTTGGTAACAGTTAAGCACACTTCATAATGCTCAGGAAACAAGGTATAAGCATGGTTAGGGTTGTGCATATCGCTTGCATGCCCATCACCAAAGCTCCACGTGTAATGCGTTCCGTCTGCATTAGATGGTCCGGCAAAGTGAACCTCATTACCTGTAATAGTGTAAGTGAATTCTGAGTTACATGTACTTCCGCTTCCGTGTTGTACATATACTGTCTGACAA
Organism: Chitinophaga pinensis; assembly: GCA_945861685.1. Classification (GTDB taxonomy): domain Bacteria; phylum Bacteroidota; class Bacteroidia; order SXHM01; family SXHM01; genus SXHM01. The sequence continues at coordinate 26,930 of CAMAVO010000006.1, forward strand.
ACGGTATCGCTGCAACCGTTAGAAGTGTTGTTGATAATCAGGCACACATTATAATGTTCCGGGAACAGCGTGTACGTATGCCAAGGATCTTGTCCTTGTCCGGTTGAGTTGTCGCCAAAAATCCAGCTGTAGCTTACACCATTTTGATTTGAATGGCCCATGAAGTGTATGGCATTGTCAACAACGGTATAGGTGAATGATGCTTCACACTCATCACCTCCGCCACTGCTGCTTTGTACATAAACGACCTGACATGAATGGCTTTCGCATCCATTGCTGTTGTGAATTGTTAAACAAACGGTATAATGTTCAGGGAACGATGTAAACGTATGTGTTACGTTTTCGCCTGTGCCTTCGGTGCCATCACCAAAGCTCCAGCTATAGGTAACACCCGGAACTGATGAACTTCCATGGAATACTGCAATATTTCCGTCCTGTACAAAGGTGAATGAAGCTTCGCAATCGCTGTTATTTTCGTTGCCTTCAACAAATACAGTATGGCAATAGGTATTCTCACAGCCATCGTTGTTATAGATAGTCAGGCAAACATTGTAATGCTCGGGTGAAAGAGTGTAATTATGAACCGGATTTTCACCTCCACCTGTTGTTCCGTCACCAAAATGCCAGTAGTAATAAACACCGGGAACGTTAGATGCACCATCAAAATGCACCTCGTTTCCACTGATGGTGTAAGTGAAAGATGCGTGACATTCTTCAGGTGTAGTGCTTTCAATAAAGATGGTTTCGCATACCTGATCTTCGCAACCGCTGCTGTTGTGAATGGTTAAGCACACTTCATAATGTTCGGGTGAAAGGTCATAGTTATGCACCACGTTCTCACCATTGGCATCGCTTTGGTCACCAAAGTTCCAGTGATAGGTTACACCGGGAACGGTTGATTCTCCATGAAAATGAACTTCGGTGCCGGTAATGGTATAGGTGAATGAAGCTTCGCAGGCAGGAGGACCTTCAACATAAATGGTTTGGCAAACGGTGTCCTGGCAACCAACGTTGCCGTTTACTACAATCATACACACTTCGTAATGTTCGGGATAAAGCTCATAGGTATGTGTTTGACCTTGTCCGGTTGCAGGGCTGGAACCATCACCAAAAAACCAGTAGTACGAAACTTCGGAATAGCTTGAGTGTCCTTCAAAAGCAACGGTAGCACCTTCAACAACATAGGTAAATGAACCTTCGCAGTTCATGCCCGGTCCTGTTTGTACATAAACACTTGCACAATATTCATCGGTGCAGCCGAGTCCGTCTGAAATCGTAAGACATACATTGTAATGCTCCGGATAAACCGAATACGTATGCGTTACATTTTCGCCATTGGCATCGCTTTGGTCGCCAAAGTTCCAATGATACGTTACGCCAGGGGTATCTGATATTCCATGAAAAACCACAACATTGTTTTCAACGGTGTAGGTAAATTCACCTACGCAGGCAAAGCTTGAAATTGCTGCTGCAAAGATAAGTGTGAGGGTAGAGATTAATTGTTTCATTTTTATTTATGATTTGGTGAATTACGATTTAGTGATTTTGGGTTTCGGTGATATACACGCTGATTGTTTGATAAAGGTTGGTAGGTTTGTTTTTTTATTTATGGATGTGCCACCGCTATAGTAGCTGCCGCATTTTCAAGTTGTATGGAATTAGTTCCGTTATATAAAGTGCAGTTTAAACTGATGTTCAACTTTTTTGTTCTATCTCCGTTCTCATTTACTTCATATTCTTCCACATTGTTTATTTTAAAATAGCTGGCCATGGGCTGTGCTGCATTGTTGGAGGTGTATTCCACACCTGCCGCATCGGTCCATTGCACCTCTACTGTTGAAAGGTTAAAAGGGTTTGAAATAGTGGTAGTGGTGGCTGAATAACGGATAGAACACTCGCCCGGATTTTCGGTGGCAACGTTGAGGCAGCGGGTATTTGTGCAACTATCGCTGCTTACAGTGGTAAGACAAACTTGGTAAACTCCGGGGGTGGCAAAGGTGTGGGTTGGATTGGCGCTGTTGTCGTTGGCAGTTCCGTCACCAAAATCCCAATCATAAGTCCATGGTGCTGTGCCACCCGGGTTAGAAGTAAGCGCAACGGTGTTTACATCCACCGAAGAGAGAATAAACCCCGCATCGCACGAAAGTGCCGACACGCCTAGGTTAAGCGGATTGCTGATATTGCTGCTGCAACCCGACTGGTAAGTTACGGTAAGTCCTACCTCATAAATGCCGGTATTGGCATAAATATGTGTGGGGCTTCCCTCGGTAGAAGTGGTGCCATCGCCAAAGTCCCATAAAAAGCTTTGCGGCTGACCACCCGTTGTAAGCGGAGTAAACTTTACGCTGTAGCTTGCAGGCGCCCCGCCCGGAACAGCAAACGGAAGATAGGTTAATGGAAAACTTCCTGCATCAATTGCCGAAGAGGGAACTGCATCGGCTTTGTAATTGCTGAATATAACCTTCAGAGTATTGGCGCAACTAAAGCAATCGGTTGGCTTAAACTCTCCCATAAAGGTGAACACATCGTTAGCGTCTAACCAATAATCCGAATACATATAATAGCCGTTTTCACCGGCACTGATAGCAAGACCCGAATTGTCTAATTGTCCGTTGATGAAAAATACGGGGGTGGTATCGGTTGGCTCGGGGTCATCGGGTTTGTTGCAGGCAAACAGGCAAATAGCCAAGCAGGGAAGTAGCCAAGTAGCAAATCCTATTTGGCTATTTGGCTTAGTGGCTATGTGGCTTTTTGAGTAAAGTTTTATCATACAATCAATGACGGATTAAATCGTATTTGAGTTGGAGTTGGAGGGAGATGTTGCGGTCAGTTCCTTTAATATTATTGTAACTGTTTTGGGTAATATCATAAAAACCATAACTGAACTGCAATCCTGTGTTCATTCTATCAAACAGAGTTAACTCATATCCTATAAAAGCTGCAATATCATTTTTGCGGAAGCCCGCATGTTCTCCTGTTTGTTTTTCTGTGCTGCTTTCAAGAACACCAAAGCTGTTTTCGGTTGTATGTGTTATTTTGGAAGTAGTGGTAAGCAACCGATAATAACAAGCTCCAACTAAAAGATGGCTTCTCTGTGTGATATTAAATCTCAGATACAGAGGAATAGTTAAATAATGAAGCGTTTGAGGCGAAATTGTCGTCTTGTCGTTTTCAACTCCAAAACCAAACTCAGAATTGGTAATAGTTTTATCATTATTAAGTGCTCCTCTGCTTGAATAAACTGCACTTACTCCAAGTTCAATATGTTTGCTGAATGCTCTTTGATAATATATACCGCCTGTAAAACCAATTATACCCTTATTATCATTTACTCCTATAGTTGAATAGTAAGGAAACCAATACCCCGTCCCTGCCATAACACCCCAGGCATTTTTGGTTTCTTTTCCTGGCGCGGTAAGCGTGTTTTTAGCGGTTTCTGCTAAAGAAGCAGAATCGGTTGAAAGCATTTTTTCGGCTGCTTGGGCAGAATCTTGTTCATTTTCAGTGGTTGCCATCTGGGTAGAAATGGTTGCCACCAAGGTTTCAGCCGTTGCCATCTGGGTAGGAATGTTTGCCAGCCGGGTTTCATCCGTTGCCATCTCGGTAGAAATGTTTGCCACCAAGGTTTCAGCCGTTGCCATCTGGGTAGGAATGGTTGCCATCTGGGTTTCAGCCGTTGCCATCTCGGTAGAAATGGTTGCCACCAAGGTTTCAGCCGTTGCCATCTGGGTAGGAATGGTTGCCATCTGGGTGTCAGCCGTTGCCGTTGAGTTGAGAACCGTTGCCGACTGGTTGGCAGCCGTTGCCAACTCTGTTTCTTTCCCCTTTTTATCAGTTGTCGGTATAAAAAACCAAGCCGCACCCGCCACCAAAACCACAAACATTGAAGCAGAGAAATACCAGAAAAACCCAACTCTGCGTTTCCTCTGCTGTGCATCAAGCAAGGTTTCCATACCCGCCCATGCTTTTTCATCAAAGGCAAACTCACGGCTGTTGAGCTTTTCGTTGATGATGTTTTCGGTTTCTTTTTCTTTACTCATGCTGTTTTCTTTTTTACCGCTAAGGCGAAAAGGCGCTAAGCTGTTTTGCTTTTAATTTCAACTACCTCTGTCCCTAATATTCTTACTTTCAGTTTTTCGCGGGCATTGTTCAAATGCCATTTGCTGGTTCCTTCGCTCATACCCAACATTTCGGCTATTTCTTTATGTCCGAAACCATCTACCACAAAAAGATTAAATACTTTTTTACTCACATTCGGCAACTTGTCAATATGGCGTTGAATTTCCTGTGCATCCATGCGCTTTACCGCATCGTTTATTTCCACCAGTGTTTCATCTTCTCTGCGGTCGGTAAAATCGTGATATTCTAAAAGCTCTTTTTCTTTTTTGTTTTTGCGGTATTCATCAATAATGGTGTTGATCATCAGTCGTCTTGCCCACAAGCCAAACGGAATTTCCTGTCTGTATTTTTCAAGATTATTCAGCAATTTTAAATAGCCGAGATTTAAGAGGCTTTGGGCATCTTCTTTATTATTGCAATATCTAAAACAAATGCTCATTAAAAAACTATACAACTGTTTATACAAAGCAAACTGCGCCTTGCGTTCCTTATTAATACACTGCCGTAAAAGTTCCTGTTCAATGTTCATTTAACCAATAAAGGTATAAAAAACGGCAAAACACAATCTGCATTCAACTACACGTAAGATTTTGTGCAAAGGTTAGGCTGAAGAAAAAAATATTTTTCAATCGCGCTAAATCCCTTTACAGAAAAGAGTTTGCAAGTTTATTAATTTCTGGTTTTTGTTTTTAAAAACAGCTGAAAAAGCACCAAACAAACCGGTCCATTTTCATACGTTGAAAATGTCTTATTTAGAACAGTTCTAAATTAACAATTTTTATGAACTTTTTTCACACACATTCATTCTTCTTCTATTTTTGCACCGGCTAAAAAAGCCCTTCTTCTACATCGCTTATTCATCAGAAACCCCAGCAATATGAATGTTAAATGCCTGATGCACACTAAACTAACCAAGGTATTTTTTCCTCTCTTTTTCCTCTTTTTTCTAACATTTTCTTTTACTGCAAAAGCCGTTGACGGAGAGAAGCTTTTTAAACAAAACTGCTCTGCCTGTCACAAGCTGGACGATAAAAAACTGACAGGCCCCGGTTTAAAAGGTGTTTTCGACCGTGTTCCGCAACCTGCTGAAGAGTGGCTTTACAAATGGATTAAGAACAACGAAGAGTTGCGTAAAAGCGGTGATGCTTATGCAAACAAAATTTTCAACGATTACGGAAAAGTAGCGATGTCATCGTTCACGCATCTTTCTGATGAGGAGCTGAAAGCAATTATTGCTACAATCAAAGCAGGGCCTCCGTCACCGCCTGCACCGGTAGCAACTGCACCAGGTGCTGAACCCGCAACTGCACCAAAAGGCAACACTATGTTATATGTGCTGCTTGGTCTTACCATCCTGTTCCTAATCTTAATCAATGTTCTTTCAGGAGTAAAACGCTCACTGCAAACATTGGTAAATGAAAAAGATGGTTTGCCCGCACCTGTAGAATTGGGTACTTGGGGTGAAATAAAATACTGGCTGGGACACAATAAAGGCATAGTTGCCTTGGGGGTTATCATTGGTTTCTTATGGATTTCAAAAATCGGATGGGATGCTTTAATGGGCATTGGCGTTTATCAAGGATATCAGCCTGAGCAACCAATTGCTTTCTCTCACCAGATACACGCGGGACAAAACGGAATCAACTGCGTTTACTGTCACTCAGGCGCTGAAAAAGGTAAAGTTGCCGGCATCCCTTCAGCCAACGTTTGTATGAACTGCCACAAAGCAGTTCAGGAAGGTAGAATCACCGGGACAAAAGAAATTGCAAAAATCTACGCAGCCTTGGATTACGATCCGAACACCGGAAAATATGGCAGCAAACAGAAACCAATTCAATGGGTAAAAGTTCACAACCTGCCTGATCACGTTTATTTCAACCACAGCCAACACACCATTGCCGGAAAGCAAGAATGTAAAACCTGCCACGGTGCAATCGACTCGATGACGGTTGTAAAACAACATTCACCATTAACAATGGTTTGGTGTATAGAATGTCACCGCACAACCGAAGTGCAAACCGCAGGAAACGGAAACGGCTATTACGACTATATACACGCTACTTACAAAGACAAGTTTAAAGGGCAAAAGATAACCGTTGAAAAAATGGGCGGACTTGAGTGCGCAAAATGTCATTACTAATTATAGAATAAGCTCCATATTAATATGACCAAAGTAAAAAAATACTGGAAAGGAATAGAGGAACTTGAAAACACTCCCGAGTTCAGAAAATCCGCTGAAAACGAATTTCCTGAGCAAACGAATGTAGAGTTTCTTGGCAATGATGCACTTGCCGATTCTTCAACCAACCGCAGGGATTTCCTGAAATTTCTTGGATTCGGTGTTACAGCCGCAACCATTGCAGCCTGTGAAACACCTGTAAACAAAGCTATCCCATACCTGAACAAACCTGAGGAAATTACTCCGGGTATTGCCAATTGGTATGCATCTACCTTTGCTGACGGAAATGATTACGCCAGCATTCTGGTAAAAACACGCGAAGGTCGTCCTATTAAAATTGAAGGAAACAAACTTTCGCCTGTTACTAAAGGAGCAGTTAATGCACGCATCAATTCATCGGTTCTTTCTTTATATGACTCAACAAGGCTGAAAAATCCGTTGGCTAAAAAAGCGGCTGCAACCTGGAGCGAAGTTGATAAAGACATAAAATCACAATTAGAAGCTATTGCTGCAAAGGGCGGGAAAATCAGAATTCTGAGCAATTCTATCATCAGTCCTACCACTAAAAAAGCAATTGCTGACTTTACAGCAAAATATCCCGGCACCGAACAGGTTACTTACGATGCTGTTTCTTACTCAGGAATTCTGAAAGCGAACCAAGCAAATTTTGGTTCGGCAATTATTCCTGATTATCATTTTGAAAATGCTGAAGTAATTGTAAGCTTTGGTGCTGACTTCTTGGTTAACTGGCTTGCTTCTGTTGAATATGCAGGACAATACGGACAAACAAGAAATCCGAAAAACGGAAAAATGTCACGCCACTTCCAGTTTGAAACCACCCTTTCGGTTACCGGTTCAAACGCAGATGTGCGTGTTGCAATAAAACCTTCTGAGCAGGGATTAGCTGTTTTAGCACTCTATAATATTATAGCAAAAGCAAAAGGCGCTGCTACTTATGATGCAGGTATTGCTGATGAATACAAAGATAAATTACAGACAGCTGCTGCTGAATTGTTAGCTGCAAAAGGAAGTCTGGTTATTTGCGGAAGCAACGACACCAATGTTCAGGTGGTAGTAAATGCTATCAATGAATTATTAGGCAACTACGGAAACACGATTGATACTGCAACTCCGGTTTATCTGAAACAAGGTGACGATGCTAAAGTAGCTGCCCTGGTTGCTGAAATGGCAAGCGGTTCAGTTGATGCAGTTATATTATATGGTGTAAATCCGGCATATACTTACGGTTCAGCATTTGTTTCAGCGCTTGAAAAAGTAAAACTGAAAATCTCTTTTTCTGACCGCGAAGACGAAACAGCTTCATTGGTAAATTACGTTTGTCCTGATAACCATTATCTGGAATCATGGAACGATGCAAATCCTAAAAAAGGACAATACAGCTTAGGTCAACCTACTATCTCTCCTTTATTCAGCACACGTCAGGCACAAGAGAGTTTATTGGTTTGGGCAGGAATTGAAACTTCTTATCACGATTATTTAAAAGCTAACTGGCAAACTACAACAGGCGCTACATGGGAAGTAAGTCTGCACGATGGTTTTTATACTGTACCTGTTGGTTCGGTAGTTGAAAAACCGACATCACAACCTACTAAACAGGCAGAAACAGAAGTTGCTGCAACACCTGCAACTGATATTTCTTCAGCTGCTGCTGCAGTCAGAAAAGGTGTAACCGCAGGAGCTACTGAATTACAGGTCTATATTAAAACAGGTTTGGGAGATGGCTCTCAGGCAAACAATCCTTGGTTGCAAGAGTTACCGGATCCAATTTCAAAAGTAACTTGGGACAACTACGTTACCATGTCTCCAAAACAAATGGCAGAACTTAACCTGAGCCGTTTGGAAAGAGGTGATGACAACGCTGATGTGGTTGAAGTAACGGTAAACGGAGTAACTATAAAAGCACCTGCATTCCCGCAACCCGGTCAGAAATACGGAACTGTTGGTTTGGCTTTAGGTTACGGAAGAACAGGGGCAGGGAAAACTGCTGACGGTATCGGAGCAAATGCATACCAATTTGTTTCTGTTGTTGATGGTAACGCAACTTATGCTGCATACGATGTAACCGTAAAAGGTACAGGCGAAAAATATCAGATTGCTGCTACTCAAACTCACCACACCTTGATGGGCAGAGAGGCGATTGTAAAAGAAACAACATTTTCTGAATACCTGCAAGATCCGAAATCAGGAAATGCTCCATTACTATTACAAACTACCAACCACGGCAAGCAACCTGTTAAAGATATTAACCTGTGGCGCGACCACGATCTTGAAACAGGGCATTTGTGGGGATTGAGTATTGACCTGAATTCGTGCATTGGTTGCGGAGCCTGTGTTACAAGCTGCACATCTGAAAATAACGTTGCCGTTGTAGGAAAAGACGAAGTTCGCAGAAGCCGTGAAATGCATTGGTTGCGTATTGACCGTTACTACAGCAGCGACATGAATCAGGAAGTTGCAGATGCAGAAGGATTAAACGCAATTGATAAATTCACGGAGATGGAATCGGCTTCCGAAAATCCTTCGGTACTATTCCAACCATTGATGTGTCAGCATTGCAACCACGCACCTTGCGAAACAGTTTGCCCTGTTGCTGCTACAACACACAGTCTGGAAGGATTGAACATGATGGCTTACAACCGTTGCATCGGAACACGTTATTGCGCAAACAACTGTCCTTATAAGGTAAGAAGATTTAACTGGTTTAAATATTCAGACAACGAGCAGTTTGATTTCAACATGAATGATGACCTGGGCAAAATGGTTCTGAACCCTGATGTAGTAGTACGTTCAAGAGGTGTGATGGAAAAATGCTCGCTCTGTGTTCAGCAAATTCAGGCAGGAAAACTGACTGCTAAAAAAGAAGGCAGAAAAATTAAAGACGGAGATATTCAAACCGCCTGCGCTACGGCTTGTCCAACACACGCAATTGTTTTTGGCGACCTGAGTGATGTAACATCTGAGGTTCGCAAACTTTCTAAAGATGACAGAAGCTACAACCTTCTTGAGGAAGTAGGAACACAGCCGAATGTATATTACCAGACCAAAGTAAGAAACGTTAAAGAATCAGCATAACATAAACGAATAACGACTATAAAACAATATGGCAAGTCACGAAGCACACATCCGCGAGCCACTTATAATAGGGAAGAAGGACTATCATCAGGTTACAGAAGATATTACCTACCCTATTGCAGGAAAAGCTAACAAATACTGGTGGATGGCATTTACTGTATCTTTCATCACTATGTGTTGGGGAGTTGGATGCCTTGCCTACACAGTAGGAACAGGTATCGGAGTATGGGGCTCTAATAAAACGGTAGGTTGGGCATGGGATATAACCAACTTCGTTTGGTGGATTGGTATCGGCCACGCAGGAACTCTTATCTCTGCCGTTCTTTTGCTGTTCCGTCAGAAGTGGAGAATGTCTATCAACCGTTCAGCTGAGGCGATGACCATTTTTGCGGTAATCTGCGCAGCTCTTTTCCCGGTGTTTCACATGGGTCGTGTTTGGTTGGCTTACTGGGTACTTCCGCTTCCGAACCAATTCGGTTCATTGTGGGTAAACTTTAACTCACCATTGCTTTGGGACGTATTTGCAATCTCAACTTACTTTACCGTATCATTGGTATTCTGGTATCTTGGATTGGTTCCTGACTTTGCAACAGTGCGTGACAAATTTGCGCGTATGGGCAAACCATTGCAACAAAAGATTTACAACATTCTTAGCTTTGGCTGGAGCGGAAATGCAAGAGCATGGCACCGTTTTGAAGAACTTTCATTGGTACTAGCAGGTCTTTCAACACCACTGGTACTTTCGGTTCACACCATTGTATCTATGGACTTTGCTACTTCGGTAATACCGGGTTGGCACACCACCATCTTCCCGCCTTACTTCGTTGCCGGAGCTATCTTCTCAGGCTTTGCGATGGTATTGACATTGATGCTGATTGCACGTAAAACATTAAACCTTGAAGACTACATCACCGTGAACCACGTTGAGTCGATGAACAAAATCATCATCCTTACCGGTTCTATTGTGGGTGTGGCATACTTAACCGAGCTTTTCATTTCATGGTATTCAGGAGTTGAGTATGAGCAATATGCTTTCCTTAACCGTGCAAGCGGACCATACTGGTGGGCATACTGGAGCATGATGACCTGCAACGTTATTACTCCACAACTTTTCTGGATTAAAAAAGTGCGCAGAAGTTTTGTTGCTACGTTCATCATTTCTATTTTCGTGAACATCGGTATGTGGTTCGAGCGTTTTGTGATTATTGTAACATCACTGCACCGCGATTACCTGCCATCAAGTTGGGTAATGTTTCACCCTACATTTGTTGACATCGGTATTTTTGTCGGAACTCTAGGAATTTTCTTTACCCTGTTCCTGTTGTTCTGCCGCACATTCCCTGTAATTGCAATGGCAGAATTGAAATCTATCTTGAAATCATCAGGAGATAAATACAAAAAATAATAACCCGCAGAAGAATGAGTAAAAAAGTAATTTACGGAATGTTTGATGACGAGGAAATCCTCCTGAAATCAGCCAAAGACATGGTGAGCAAGGGAGTACGGATTAAAGACGTTTTCTCACCTTTTCCTATTCACGGAATTGACCCAGTTATTGGTGTTCCGCGCACACGACTTGCGATGGGCGCATTCGTTTATGGCGCAACAGGTCTTTCACTGGCATGGCTGATGATGGGCTATATGCTTATCTTCGATTGGCCTATGGACATTGGAGGTAAACCAAGTCAATTCTTTTACATGAACTTGCCGGCTTTTGTACCTGTAAGTTTTGAGATGACCGTATTTTTTGCTGCTCACGGAATGGCCCTCACCTACCTTATTGTAAACAGACTTTATCCCGGTCAGCAACCTCATAATCCTGACAACAGAACAACGGATGATAAATTCATGGTTCAGATCAACACAGACGAAAACAAAAAAACTGCGGAAGAAATCAAATCCATGTTGAGTTCAACCGGAGCCATTGAAATTACAGAGAAAGAAGCGTAACAGATTACTCAAATCTTTAAACAGGAAATGAAAATAGGAAAATACAGCACAACCTCCATGACAGCCATAACTTTTGGTTTTATGGTTGCTCTTTCTTCGTGCATGAAAACAGACCCCAACAGCCCGGGTTATGAGTACATGCCCGACATGTATCGCTCACCATCTTACGAAACCAATTCGGCAAACCCGAATTTTGCTGATGGTATGACCGCACAAAAACCGGTAGCAGGAACTATTACACGAGGAGAACATCCTTATGCAGTAAGCGCTATCAACAATATGCCTTTTGCTTATGCCGATACAAAAGAAGAGTACGATAGAGCGGGAGTTGAATTGACCAACCCCATTGAACTTACACCGGCTATACTTGCTGACGGAAAAGTGCTGTATGAAAAATACTGTACACACTGTCACGGTGCAACCGGACAGGCTGACGGTAAAACAGTTACTGCTGGTGGTTTTCCACCTCCTCCATCTTACTCTGCCGGGATGTCATCAAGGGGTGGTGCAATGAAAGATTTAACTCCCGGAAAAATATTCCACACCATTACGTATGGAGTGAATATGATGGGGCCACATGCTTCGCAACTGAACAAAGAAGAAAGATGGAAAATAACACACTACGTTCAGACTTTGCAAAAACAGTAAAATCTACTCTACAGTAAAAAAATAAATAGTTCACGATGAATTACACGCTGACAAAAAATACCAGAAACATACTCTTCGGAATGATGGGTTTAGGAGTTGTAGGTCTTATCTACGCTTTTGTTGCCGGAATTGAAGGACAAAGGATTTGGGCTAACCTGCTGGTAAACGGTTTATTCTTTACCTTTATTGCACTTGCGGGAACGTTATTTGTTGCCATCCAATATGCTTCAGAAGCAGGTTGGAGTGCCGGTGTTAAAAGAGTTCCTGAAGCAATGGGGCAATACCTGCCAATCGGTGGACTTGTAATTTTGATTGTTCTTGCAGGTTCAGCTTTTCACGTTAACCACATTTACCACTGGATGGATGATTATCTGGTAACAGAAAAAACTACCGTTCAGGATTTACGCACGTACGAAGAAGGATTACAACACCACGCAACTCATGCAGAACATCACGATGCTGCACCTGCTGCGGAAGGTCATGGACATGATGCTCCTCATGCTGAAGCTACACCTGCTGCTGATCACTATGTTAGTGAGGCAAAATTCCCTGTTGGGCCTGAGCACGATTTGTATGCTGCAAACTATGAAAAAGCTGCAGCAACAGATAGTATTGCAAACCCACACTTTGATAAAATAATTGCAGGTAAATCAGGCTACCTTAACAAACCTTTCTTTTTTGCCCGTTCTATTATTTACTTAGCAATCTGGATTTTCTTCACCTGGTTCTTCCGCAAACGTTCACTTGCTGAAGATTTGGCGGGTGATGAAGTGAAACACAGAAAGAATATGAACGCTGCAGGATGGTTTCTGGTTTTCTTTGCGGTAACTTCTTCTACAATGGCTTGGGATTGGGTAATGTCGGTTGACCCGCACTGGTTCAGCACCCTGTTTGGCTGGTACGTATTTGCAGGAATGTTTGTAACAGGATTAACCATGATTACTCTAATCAGTATTCACCTGAAACGCAACGGATATTTTCAACACATCAACGAGAACCACTTTCATGACTTAGGTAAATTCATGTTTGGAGTAAGCGTATTCTGGACCTACCTGTGGACTTCACAGTTCTTACTAATCTGGTACGCTAACATTCCTGAGGAGGTAACTTACTTTCAGGACAGATGGGAGAATTACAAAGTGCTTTGGGTAGCTAATCTGGTTATCAATTTCATTTTCCCTTTCCTTGTGCTGATGTCCAGAGATGCAAAACGTAACATGAGTTTCCTGATGGTAGCAGGTGTTGCCATTATTTGCGGACACTGGTTAGATGTGTACCTGATGATTATGCCGGGTACCGTAAAAGCTAACTACGGAATTGGTTTGCTGGAGATAGGAATGTTTGTTGGATTTGCAGGATTGTTTGGTTATGTAACACTGAATGCGCTTACCAAAGCATCACTGGTTGCAAAGAACCATCCGTTTGTGGACGAATCAGCGCACCATCATATTTAGTAATCAGGCTTTTTTAAGAAAACATTAAACTTTAGACTTTAAACATTCAACATGATTAGTTTTCTCACCTTTCTTGTAATCGTTCTCGGCTTAATAACGCTCGGACGTATCATCAGAATATTTGAATTGTCGTCAGAACTGCGCGGCACCGATGTTAACGCTGTTAGTACCAGCGATAACAAAACCCATTCACTGATATTACTCATTATGGGTTCAGCATTTATTTTCATGGTGTTTTATATGTCCTATGCCATGAACGACAAAATGTTGCCTGCTGCTTCTTCAGAACATGGAGTTGCGATTGACACACTTTTTACTTTCAATTGGATTATTCTTGGAGTTGCTTTTTTTATTACGCACGGTCTGCTTGTCTTTTTTGCAGCTAAATACTATTTTAAGAAAGAACACAAACCCGTGTTTTTTGTACACAGCACCAAACTGGAGTTAGTCTGGACATTCATTCCTGCGGTAGTCCTTTCTACTATTATTGTTTACGGTATCAGCAAATGGAACCAGATTGTAGCACCGGTACAGGATGATGTTATGGTTATAGAATTGTATGCTAAGCAATTTGACTGGACAGCCCGTTATGCCGGTGATGACAACCAATTAGGAAAAGCTAGTTTCCGTGCAATTGATGGAAGCAATCCATTGGGTATTGATTTCACCGATCCTCAATCATTAGACGATATTTTAGTTCGTAATGAGTTTCACCTGCCTGTAGGTAAAGAAGTAATCTTCAAATTTCATTCGCGTGATGTAATTCACAGCGCTTACATGCCTCACTTCCGCGCGCAGATGAACTGTGTTCCGGGTATGACGACATCCTTTCACTTCAAGCCTATTAAAACAACGGAACAAATGAGAGTTGAAACCGCAAACGATAAGTTTGACTACATTCTATTGTGCAACAAAAT